>NZ_JBIUWN010000051.1:0-47463 GCF_044743485.1 Pseudomonas sp. NPDC087614
AAGCCTGGTCAGCGGTGCAGTTGATGCCCTGGTTCGCCATGGCGTGAGCGAAAGCGACATCACCATCATCCGCGCACCTGGCGCCTTCGAAATTCCGCTGGTTGCGCAGAAAGTCGCTCAGAAAGGCGAGTTTGCAGCCATCATCGCCCTCGGCGCGGTCATTCGTGGCGGTACTCCGCACTTCGAATACGTGGCGGGCGAGTGCACCAAGGGCCTGGCCCAGGTGTCCATGGAGTTCGGCGTACCGGTTGCTTTCGGCGTCCTGACCGTTGATTCCATCGAGCAAGCCATCGAACGTTCCGGCACCAAGGCCGGTAACAAAGGTGCTGAAGCTGCCCTGTCCGCTCTGGAAATGGTCAGCCTGCTGGCGCAGTTGGAGGCCAAGTGATTAGCGACGAAAGCGATCGTTTCAACCCGCGCGAGCCACGTCCAACGGACGCCGGCAAGCCTTCGAAAAGCGAGAAGCGCCGGGCTGCCCGTCAGTTGGCAACTCAGGCGCTGTACCAGCGCCACATGGCCGGTACCTCGCTGAACGAAATCGAAGCGCAGTTTCGCGTCGATAACGATTTTACCTTTGCCGATGCCAGCTACTTCCACGACATCCTGCACGGTGTTCCGGCCAGCCTGACCGAAATCGACGCCGCGTTGGCGCCGTGCCTGGACCTGACCATCGAGGAACTCGACCCGGTTGAACTGTGCGTACTGCGCCTGTCCGCCTGGGAGCTGCTCAAACGTGTCGACGTGCCGTACCGCGTGGTCATCAACGAAGGGATCGAACTGGCGAAAGTCTATGGTTCGACCGACGGCCACAAATTCGTCAACGGCGTGCTCGACAAGCTGGCCCCACGCCTGCGTGAAGCTGAAGTGAAGGCGTTCAAGCGCTGATTGGCGTTTGAAACGGCTATGGGCGAGTTTGAACTGATCCGCAATTTCTTCGCCGCCGCGCCCTGTGCGCAGGGCGGCGAAGGCGTTGCACTGGGAATCGGCGACGACTGCGCCTTGCTGGCGGTTGCTCCCGGAGAACAGCTGGCGATTTCCACCGATACGCTGGTGGCCGGCGTGCATTTTGCCGACCCTTGCGATCCGTTTCTGCTCGGTCAGCGCTCGCTGGCCGTCGCGGTCAGCGATCTGGCCGCCATGGGTGCTACGCCCATCGCTTTTACCCTTGCCCTGACTGTACCGACGGTGACCGCCGATTGGCTGCAAGCCTATGCCCGCGGTTTGAACCGCATGGCGCAGGATTGCGGCGTGGCGCTGGTCGGCGGTGATACCACGCGTGGGCCGTTGAGTCTGACGGTGACCGTGTTTGGGCGCGTGCCTGCGGGTCAAGCGTTGACCCGCAACGGCGCGCAACCGGGGGATTTGCTCTGTGTCGGCGGTGAGCTGGGTAACGCCGCTGGCGCCTTGCCGTTGGTGCTCGGTCAGCGTGAGGCCCAGGCACATATCGCCCAACCGCTGCTCAATCATTACTGGTCGCCACAACCGCAACTGGCCCTGGGTCAGGCGTTGCGCGGCAAAGCGACTTCAGCGCTGGATATCTCTGACGGTTTGCTGGCCGATTGCGGCCATATTGCCCTGGCGTCAAAGGTGCGGCTTGAGATTGAACGCGAGCGTGTACCGCTGTCGGATGCATTGGTCGCGTTTCTCGGTCAGCGTGGCGCCGAACGTGCGGCGTTGAGCGGTGGTGATGATTATGTGCTGGCCTTCACGCTACCGTCCGTCGAGTTGCCGACGCTGCTGGCCAATGGCTGGCCGATCCATGTGATCGGTCGCGTGGCGCAGGGCCAGGGTGTGGTGCTGCTCGATCGCGAAGGACAGGACATCACCCCGCAAATCCGGGGCTATCAACATTTTCAGGAGTCACCGTGACAGATCACCCGAAACAGGTTCCGGCCGAATTCGTGCCGCCGTCGGTCTGGCGCAATCCTTGGCATTTCCTCGCATTCGGCTTCGGCTCGGGCACCTTGCCCAAGGCGCCGGGCACGTGGGGCTCGCTGGTTGCGCTACCCTTCATCCCGTTGTGGCAGATGTTGCCTGACTGGGGTTACTGGCTGATGCTCGGCATCACCATGCTGTTCGGCTTCTGGCTGTGCGGCAAAGTGGCTGATGATCTGCGGGTGCACGACCACGAAGGCATCGTCTGGGACGAAATGGTCGGGATGTGGATCACCCTGTGGCTGGTGCCGGAAGGCTGGTACTGGTTGCTGGCGGGTTTCCTGATGTTCCGCTTCTTCGACATTCTTAAACCGTGGCCGATTCGCTGGATCGACCGGCATGTCCATGGCGGCGTTGGCATCATGCTCGACGACGTGCTGGCTGGCGTGTTCGCCTGGCTGTCGATGCAAGGGCTGGTTTGGGTTTTCGCCTGATCTGAGGACTTGTCAGGGTTAAGTGAGGGACTAGGGATGGCTCGACGCTGGTGGGCGCTGTTGGTTTTTGCTCTGCTGGGCACTGTGGTCAATGCGCAGGAAGCAACGCATGCGCCAACGGTCATTCATTTGGCCAGTGAAGACTGGGCAGACTACACCGCCGCTGATGGCCATGGCTTGGCCTGGGATGTGCTGCGCAAAGTATTCGAGCCGGCCGGGGTGCAACTGGATATTCGCACTGAGCCCTATACACGCTCAGTGGGGCTGGCCCAGCGCGGCGAAATTGATGCCTGTGTGGGTGCTTATCATGATGAAGCCAGCGACCTGCTCTATCCTCGCTGGAATTTCGACACCGATCACATCTATGCCCTGGGCCTTGCCAGCAACCCCGCGCCAACCCCCGAAACCCTGGGCAACTACCGCTTGGCCTGGGTTCGTGGCTACGACTATCAGAATTATCTTCCCAACGTGCGCAGCTTCAATGAAGTCATCCGGCGAACCGGAATTTTATCGATGCTGACCCACAATCGCGCCGACTATTACATCGATGCGCTGACGGAAGTCGATTTCGTCGTGAGTCGGGCCAACGATCCAGCGCAGTTTCGCAAAACCCATATTGCAGAGTTGCCCCTGTATCTGTGCTTCGCCAATACGTCACAGGCCCGTACGTTGATGGCGCTGTTCGACAAGCGCATGGAGCATTTGGTGAAGAGCGGTGAGCTGAAACCGATCTTCGAGAAGTGGAAGCAGCCGTATCCGTTCGAGCCGAACTGACCACAGATCTTGCGTCCAGCACTGTCCCCCTGTGGGAGCGGGCCCGCAGTTATCAAGCTTTTTGATCGTTATGCCCGATAATTCAGCCTAAGCGTCTGTAGGAACCTGCTGTTACAATGCCCGCCTGCGAATTTTCAGACTCTTTAGATCAGGAGCACACCGGTGCCTGTCGTCTTTGTCGCCGCTTCCAAGCTGCCAACGCCTTTTGCGCAATTCACCATGCACGGTTTTCTCGATGAAGCCACCGGCCGAGAGCACGTTGTGCTGAGCCTGGGTGATTTTGCCGACGGAGCCCCGGTACTCGGCCGTTTGCACTCCGAATGCCTGACGGGCGACGCCTTGTTCAGCCAGCGTTGCGACTGCGGCTCGCAACTGGAGGGCGCCCTCAAAGCCATCGCTCGCGAAGGCCGTGGCGTGTTGCTCTACCTGCGTCAGGAAGGCCGTGGCATCGGTCTGTTGAACAAGATCCGCGCCTATGAGTTGCAGGACGGCGGCGCTGATACCGTCGAAGCCAACGAACGCCTGGGCTTCGCCGCCGATCAGCGCGACTACGCCATGTGCCTGCCGATGCTCGAGCATCTGGGCGTGAAGTCCCTGCGTCTGATGACCAACAACCCGCGCAAGGTCAAAGCCTTGACCGAAATGGGTATCGTCGTCGCCGAACGCGTGCCGTTGCACACCGGCCACAATCCGCACAACAAACTTTACCTGGCAACCAAGGCCAGCAAGCTCGACCACATGATGGGCAACGAGCATCAGGGCGAGGTAGATCGGGCGTGACCCGAGGTCAGGTTCGTCGTCGTCTGAGCGTCGACTGGTGGAAATACCTGTCGCTGGCGCTGGTACCGCTGTTTTTGCTCAACGCGCTGTTTGGTCAGGGCGAGGGCGTTCTGCCGGTGCTAGCGATGCCGCTGTTCATTGCCGGCGTGGCGTCGATGTTTGTCAGCCTGAAGTTTTTCGGCCGCTATAAGCACGCATTGATCGCCACGCAAAAAGCCCTCGATAGCGCCGATGAACCAGCGGCCTGGATTGCTCTGGCAGCGGTTCGCCGTAACGCGTTCCTTGCGGCAGCGTTGCCGGCGTGGATCGGCGCAGTGGCCGTATTCGTCGGCCTTGAGGCGGTACCCCTGGTGTTGCTGGCGCTGTCCACTGCGGTGCTGTTCTACCTCTACCGTATCCCGCGTCAACTCGGCTGATGCGCCGTCTCTGGCTGGCGGTTCTGCTGCTGGCCGTCAGCGGCCCGGTGCTGGCGAGCCTGCGGGTCGTCAGCCTCGCACCTTCTCTTTCTGAAATCGTCGTTGAGCTGGACTCGGCTGATCTGCTGGTCGGTGTGCTGGATGCCGGCGAGCGTCCGCCTGCGATTGCCAACGTTCCCTCGGTCGGTCGTTACGGCCAACTCGACATGGAGCGTTTGCTCAGCCTCAAGCCTGATTTATTGCTGCTGTGGCCCGGCAGTGTCGGCCCGGCGCAACGCGACCAACTCAAACATCTGAATATCCCGACTTACGTGGCCGAACCGCACAATCTCGAACAGCTGTCTGCACAGATTGAAGCCATTGCCGCTCGACTGAAGCGACCCGAGCGCGGGGTGACACTGGCGGCGCAGTTGCGCAGCAAACTCGACAATCTGCGCCTGCGCTATCGCCGGGACGCGCCGCTGAAAGTGTTTTACCAAGTCTGGGACAAGCCGTTGTACACCGTCGGTGGCGGGCAGATCATCAGCGCGGCGCTTGAAGTGTGCGGTGCGCGCAACGTGTTCGCCGATCTGAGCCTGCCGGCCCCGCAGGTCAGTATCGAGGCGGTGTTGCAGCGCAATCCCGAGGTGATTGTGGCCGGCGCTCAGGCCCAGCTTGATGCCTGGAAAGCCTGGCCGCAGGTAGTGGCGGTAGCGCGTGGCCAACTGTTGCTGGTCACTGATAAAGGCTTGGAGCGCCCGAGCGGGCAGATGATCGAGGCAACCGCCAGGCTCTGCCACCTAATCGCGCCTGAGCGCTGAGACCGAGGTGAATTCTTCGACTTGCTCGCAAAGAGGCTAGCCAAAGCGGCGCAAATTCTGGATCAGCGGCCCGGCGTCCAAGTCACTCCAAACATCCACGCTCGGCCCTCTTCGCGATAGCCATACTGATTGCCGTCATAACTGTAGTTCGCCCGGCTGTAACCCTTGTCCAGCACGTTATCCACCTTCAACTCCAGCTTGATCTCGCGGTTCAGCGTCCAACTGCTGCGCAATCCGAACAGCGCGTATCCACCCAATGGCTGCTGATTTTTCAGGTCGTCGTAACTGCTGCTGATCGCCTGCCAACTGGCGCCGAGGCTCAGTCGATCGAACTGCCGATCCAGATCCCAACTCAACGTGCGTCGCGCCCGACGTGCCAAGGTGTGCCCGGTTTCGCGATCACGCGGATCGATGATCGCCACGCCGAGATTGCTCTGCCAGCCGAACAGCTCCTGTTTCAGCGCCGCTTCGAAACCGTTTATTCGGGCTGAGGCCACGTTCTGCGGCCGCGAGTTGCTGCCGAATATGATCGCGTCCTCAAGGTCGGTACGGTACAGCGAGGCTTCCAGGCGGGTGCTGTCGTTCAACTGGCTGCGCCATTGCAGTTCGTAGCTTTTCGAGGTTTCCGGTTTCAGGTTCGGGTTGCTGAACTCCGGGTAGTACAGGTCATTGAAGGTCGGTGCGCGGAACCCTTCGCTGTAGCTGAGCAGCAAATCGTTGTCCGGGTTCAGCGGCAGGGTGAACGTGCCACTCCAGGTGTTCTGGCTGCCGAACTGCTGGTTGTCGTCGTGGCGCAGGCCCAGTTCGGTGGAGAAGCTGTCAGCCTGATAACGATGCTGGATGAACGCGGCGCGGTTCCAGCGGCTGTTCTCGTCGAACGCGGTGCTGCTGTTGACGCGGTCTTCGTACCAGTCGCCGCCCAGAATCAGGCTGTTGCGCGTATCCAGGGTCAGGTCGTTCTGCCAGTTCAGCGAGTCGCGGTAGGTGTTGAACACCGTGCGCTCGTCGCTGAGCTTGTCGAGCGTCTTCTCGCGGTTTTCGGTATGGCCGAACTCGACGCGGGTTTTCCAGGTTTCATTGATCCGTGCGTCGAGGTAAGTGCTGACGCTACTGACGTTGAAATCGCTGTACGGCTGTTGTTGCACAGACTCAAACGTGTTCATGTCGAAACGGCCGAACGGGTTGTCGAACTCGCTCTTGCCTCGGTTATCCAGCAGGTTCGCGCCGACTTCGACGTCCTCGGTCAGCGCATGGCTGAGGCTCAGGCTGACGGACTTGTTGCGGTAAGCGTCGTGATCGCCGTCGCTGGGGTAGGACTCGTGTGTGCGGTCAATCCCGGCGGTTTCATCCAGGCTGGCACCCAGATTGAAGCGGGTTTTGTCATCGCCACCGGACAAGCCAAGGCTGCGCTCCCAGATCTGATGGCTGCCGAAACCGACGTGCAGGCGTGGCTGCAAGCCTTGCTCAGTGCCGCGTCGGGTGAAGATCTGAATCACCCCGCCAATCGCATCGCTGCCGTAAATCACTGAACGCGAACCGCGCAGCACTTCGACGCGTTCGATCTGCTCGATGTTCAAGTGCTGCAGGTTGCTGTCGCCGGAAGTGGAACTGCCGATGCGCTGGCCATCGACCAGTACCAGGCTCTGCGCCGACTGCGTGCCGCGGATGTAAATGCCCGGCAGGCTGCCGCGCCCACCGGTTTGCGCCACCTGCACGCCGGGCATGCGCCGCAAAAGATCGGGTACGTCGCTGGGTTGCAGGCGGTCGATGTCTTCACGGGTGAACACCGTGTTGGCGGCGCTGCTGTCGTTGCGCGCTTCGACCTGACGGTTGGCGCTGATCAGCGTGTCCGGCAGTTTCAGGGCCTGATCGCGTTCGAAGGTGTCAGCGAGGGCGCTGGTGGCTGGCAACAGAAGGAAGGGCAGGGCGAGGCGCGAGAGGTTCATCGGTGATCCGTAGGTCTTTCAGGTGTACACAAACCAAATGTGGGAGCGGGCTTGCTCGCGAAAACGCAGTGTCAGTCATCTCAATATTTGACTGATCCGGCGCTTTCGCGAGCAAGCCCGCTCCCACAGGGTATTGCGTTTATTTGTTGAGCAGTGCCAGACGCTCGCGAATCGACGCTTCGATCCCGGCCTCATCCAGCCCGCACTCGGCCAGCATCTGCGCAGGCTTGGCGTGCTCGACGTAAATATCCGGCAAGCCCAGGTGCAGCATCGACTTGAGGATGTTCTCGCGTGCGAGGAATTCGCTGACCGCGCCACCGGCGCCGCCCATGATCGCGTTCTCTTCGATCGTCACCAGCAGCTCGTGGCTGCCGGCAATTTCGCGCACCAGTGCTTCATCCAGCGGTTTGACGAAGCGCATGTCGACCACGGTGGCATCCAGCGTCTCAGCGACTTTCAGCGCCTCGGCAAGTTGCACGCCGAACACCAGCAGAGCGACTTTGCTGCCCTGACGACGGACGATGCCTTTACCGATTTCGATCGGCTCGAGATCTTTCTCGATGGTCGCATTCGGGCCCGTGCCGCGAGGGTAACGTACAGCCGCAGGGCCGTTGTAGCGGTGGCCGGTGGTGAGCATTTTGCGCAGTTCGTTTTCATCGCTCGGGGTCATGATGACCATGCCCGGGATGCAGCGCAGGTACGACAGATCGAAGCTGCCAGCGTGTGTCGGGCCGTCTTCACCCACTAAACCTGCGCGGTCGATGGCGAACAGCACGTCGAGATTCTGCACCGCCACATCGTGAACGAGCTGGTCATAACCGCGCTGAAGGAACGTCGAGTAGATCGCCACTACCGGTTTGGCGCCTTCGCAAGCCATGCCGGCAGCGAACGTCACCGCGTGTTGCTCGGCAATGGCCACATCGAAGTAGCGCAGCGGGAAACGCTCGCTGAACGCCACCAGATCCGAACCTTCCTTCATTGCCGGGGTAATCCCGACCAGACGCGGATCCGCTGCTGCCATGTCGCACAGCCATTGGCCAAACACCGCCGAATACTTCGGCCCGCCAGCCTTTTTCGGCGCAGCGGCCGGGGCGTCGACAGGTTCAAGTTTGGTAATTGCGTGATAACCGATCGGGTCGACTTCCGCCGGGGCGAAGCCTTTGCCTTTTTTGGTGACGATGTGCAGGAACTGCGGGCCTTTCAGATCGCGCATGTTGCGCAGCGTGGCGATCAGGGTCGGCAGGTCGTGGCCGTCGATCGGGCCGATGTAGTTCCAGCCCAGCTCTTCGAACAGGGTGCCGGGCACCAGCATGCCTTTGGCGTACTCTTCGGTGCGACGGGCGATTTCCCAGGCACCAGGCAGGCGCGACAGCACTTTCTTGCTGCCTTCACGCATGCTTGCGTAAGTGCGGCTGGACAGGATTTTCGCCAGGTAATTCGACAGACCGCCAACATTGCGCGAGATCGACATGTCGTTGTCGTTGAGGATCACCAGCATGTTGGCGTTCACCTCCGGCGCGTGGTTCAGCGCTTCGAAGGCCATGCCGGCGGTCAGCGCGCCGTCGCCAATCACGGCAATCGCCTTGCGATCACTGTTCTGCAGACGGGCGGCAATCGCCATGCCCAGCGCCGCGCTGATCGAGGTGCTGGAGTGGCCGACGCCAAAGGTGTCGTATTCGCTCTCGGCGCGGCGCGGGAAGGCCGCTATGCCGTCCTTCTGGCGCAGGGTGCCCATGCGCTCGCGACGGCCGGTGAGGATTTTGTGCGGATACGCCTGATGACCCACGTCCCACACCAGCCGGTCATCCGGGGTGTCGAAGACGTAATGCAGCGCGATGGTCAGCTCGATGACGCCCAGGCCGGCACCGAAATGCCCACCGGTCTGACCGACCGTGTAGAGCAATTCCAGGCGCAACACATCGGCCAGGGTTTCCAGCTCGGCTTCGCCTAACCGGCGCAGGCCGTCCGGCGTGTTCGCGCGGTCGAGCAGGGGCGTGGTCGGGCGCTTGCGGGGAATCTCATGAAACGTCGTGGGCATCAGGCGAATCGTTATAGGTATAGAAGAGGCGGCAGTTTACCTGATGCATCGCCCCCTGCCCACGCGTTGGTCTTCTTTGGCGGATTTGCCGTCAGTGGCGGCGCTCGACGATATACCGGGCCAGCTCGCGCAAAGGCTCGGCTGCCGCGTCAAACGGTCGCAGGGCGTGCAGAGCCTGATCGCGCAACTCCAGGGCATAGGCCTTGGCCGCGTCCAGACCCAGCAGGGCCGGGTAGGTCGGTTTGTCGCGAGCGATATCGGCGCCCTGGCGCTTGCCGAGGGTGGCGGTATCGCTTTCGACGTCGAGGATGTCGTCCTGAACCTGAAAGGCCAGACCGATGGCCTGTGCATAAGTCTGCAGGGCGTTGAGTTCATCCTGCTCGGCACGGCCGCTAGCCAGGGCGCCGAGTTTGATGCTGACTTCGATCAGCGCGCCGGTCTTGTGCCGGTGCATCTGTTCGAGGGCTTGCTGATCGAGCTTCAGCCCTACCGAGCCGAGGTCGATGGCTTGACCGCCGACCATGCCCGCCGGGCCTGCGGCGTGAGCCAGCGCAGTGACCATTTGCAGGCGAATGTCGGCACTCAGATCGCTCAGGTGGGGGGCGAGCAGGGCGCTGAATGCCAGGCTCTGCAAGCCGTCACCGGCGAGTATCGCGCAGGCTTCATCGAATTTTTTGTGCGTGGTCGGCTGACCGCGACGCAGATCGTCGTCGTCCATTGCCGGCAAATCATCGTGCACCAGCGAGTAAGCGTGGATCAGTTCAACGGCGCACGCTGCGCCGTTGGCCTGCTCAGCCTTGCCACCGAGCGCTTCACACGCGGCGTAGGCCAACAGCGGACGCACGCGTTTGCCGCCGTTCATCACGCTGTAGCGCATCGCTTCGTAAAGGCGCGACAGTTCCGGCAAAGGGGCGTCGAACAGGCTTTGCAGTGCCGCGTTGACCCGGGCCTGGCTGGTCGCCGAATACGCTGCAATCATTCTGGCTGTTCCGCGTCGAAGGGTTCCTCGGCGAGTTCGCCATCACGCTCCAGCAGCACTTGCACCTTCTGCTCGGCCTGGGCCAGCGCTGCCTGGCAGTCACGGGTCAGCCCGATGCCCTGCTCGAAAGCGGTCAGCGAGTCTTCCAGCGACAATTCACCGTTCTCCAGACGCTCGACCAATGTTTGCAGGTCGGCGAGGGACTGTTCGAAATCCAGTGCAGCTTTTTTGCGGGCCATGGCGGCTATTTCCGGTTGACGTTAAACCGGCGCGACACTAGCAGATAGGGGGTTTATGGGCAAATGAGCGGGGACGCGTTAATGATCGGGTATGACGAAATATCTAGCTGATCAAACGAAGCAATATGTAGCGGAAAGGTGCCTCCTTCAAAAAATCATTCGCGACCAGAGGTTGTTCTTGCAGCAGGCTAACAAAGGCTCCATTTTTCCCGTTCAAGAACGAGCGCAGCGCTTTGAAGGCCAAGCATGTCTCTCGTTTGACGAACCACATGCTTCTCCCTTCTGCTGAGAGTAGGCATAGGCTCCAGTGAGCCATCCGACGACAGTGAGAACTGTTCGTTACAGCCGGGTGCAGGCTCAATCGGAAGGAGCCGGTCACCCTTTCGTTGGCCGCATCCATCTGACCGAATACATCCGTGTGCATAGTTGGTATAGGTGAACGTCAAGTGAGGATGCCCATCATTGCCGCGCTTGGGCTTGATGTGGTCGATTTGTCCGGTATCGGCTTCCAATGGCGTTTCGCAGTAGGCACAAAGCCCACCCTGATCGTGATGGAGACTTGCCTTCACGATTTTTTTCACCAAGTGAAAAGCAGCGCCATCGAATTCATTTGGCCCTGCTTGTGGATAGGCAGCATTGAAGTCCAGAAGCGCTTGCGGCATTACGGGGTTGTGAGCCAACTCAATCATTGCGCGTCTTCCTGACTTGCGCCGCAAGGAATGTCCAGAGCGTCATATCTGCTTCGGAGATTTCATAACCCGCTTCGTCCAGTTCCTGTTTCAACTGTTGCGCTTGCGGAGTCATGCCCGCGCCATCTCGAAATAGCTGTTCATAGGCGTGCGCTGTTTCGACTATCGGCATCGGTGGACGGGTGCTCACATTCATGACCCCGGCCAGGGCATCTCCTGACTTCTGTGCCAAAGGACTCATTGCCGGTTGTTCCGAGATCCATCCTTGTTCGTCTCTATGAATCACACGGATCTGTTCACGGTTCACGGTGGTCAGTACTTGAGGACTATGCGTGCTCACGATGAACTGGATCTTGGGAAATGCCCTGCGTAAGGCTGCCAGAACTTGTTGTTGCCAGGCAGGATGCAGATGCAGGTCGACTTCATCAATGAGAACAATGCCTTCTGTCAGCAAAGGCGCCTGATCTTGAAACTGACCATTCAAGCGTGCACAACGAAAGGCCATGTCGGCGGTAAGCGAAATCATGGCTCGAACACCATCGCTGAGCAGGCTGATAGGTAACAGTCCATGATCTGGGTGGGACATTGCGAGATCTTCGAAACTGAGGCTGTAATGAAAGTTACTCCACCCTTCATTCTCCAGAACCAGATTCACGGCATTTTGAATCCCGGCGATTCTGGGTTGTAGATCTGACTCTTCATACCCCGGTAATTCCCGCTGCTGGAGAAGTGCCATTGTCGCCTTGCGCATCCATTGCTGCATTTGTACAAAGTTGGAAGCAGAGGACAGGCAGTCTTCATAGCCCATGGTTCGGCTGGCGCTAACCACGGCTTTACGCGAGCTATTGTTATGGGTTATCCACAATCGTCCGGCAGGGTAATAGCTAACCAGCGGCAAGGCTGTTGCTACTTTGGAACGCAGCGAGTCCTGGAGTTTTTTGCCCCAGTTCGCCAGAGCGGATGCTTCTTTTGTCGTAGTACGGCTTTTGGGGCCATGCAATGCTCTTTGCCACTCGATATCTGGCTCCTCAAGCACTGCATCGATAATGACAGGAAAGTTTTGTTCATTTTCGAAACTGTTGCCCAGACGCACATAACGAGCGTCTGTCCGCTCGATATGTTTGGATTTCCCCATATCAAAAGCACCGACAAATGGTCCAAGAGCGGTTGCGATGGCCTCAAGAATTGTAGTTTTACCTTGCCCGTTACGTGCGGCAATGACTGTCAGTTCAGGATGGAAATCGATTTCGATCTCTTCGAATCGACGGAAATCCTTTAATTTCAGTTTGCGCAGCTTCACAGGTCCACCTCTGGTCTCCTACCGTCCTTGCCGACGGTTTTTCTGGCAGTAGTTGACCATGAGATGACCTTGAGCTCCAGTTGAAATAGTGCTTTGAGTTCGCGCCAGTCATGCCTCTGGCCAAGGCAAAACCGGAGGTCTTGCCAGCCAGGATTGGCCATTTCGCGTGGGTTGATTGGATCAGACTGCTTATTCGGCTCATTTCGTGAGCCGAATAAGCCCGCTATTCGGCTCACACCCAATAAATGTGCGTGATTCCCACCGCAAAAGCAGATGTATCCGATTGTTAAAAAACTACTAAATCGCTACTCTTCGCGCCTTCTACGACCTGGCAGTCACGGGTCTTTCAGACGAAACGCAGTTTCTACCGCTGTGAAGTACCGAGGATCGGGTGCAAGGTTTCGTTCAGGCATGGCAGGAGGCGTTACATGCGTTCATTTCTTTGGCTGCTGATCGGGTTGGCCTGCGCGCCTGCGCTGCTGGCCGCGCCGACGGCTGAGATGTCCGAACCGGTGGGTGGCTGGCGCTATCACGGGTTGCTTGATCGCAGTGAAAACCCGCAAGTCGCCTATCCGACGCCGCCAATCGATCGCGGCATCCAGCGCAATCGCACGATGATTCAAGGCCAGCTCAAGGCCATCGGCCACATGCGCCCGCCGCACAGTCTCGCCGTGAATGGCAATCCGCTGAATTTGTACACCGACGATCAGGGGCGTTTCGCCCGGCCGTACGCGTTCGGCGCCGGTTCCAACAGTGTCGAAGTGATCAGCGCCGAAGGCCAGTCGCTCAAGCGCGTGCAATTTTATGAAGCAAATAACCTGCGCACGCCGGCGCGAATTCGTCTTGTCTTGGGGTGGGACGATCCGAAAGCCGAACTCGATCTGCACATTGTCACGCCTGACGGTCAGCATGCGTTCTGGGCGCGGCCGGCGCTGAGCAATGGCGGCGGTCTGGACCCGGATGGCGTCGATGGCCCCGGCCCGGAAATGTTCACCATGACTGCTCCGCTGCACGGTACCTATCTGGTTTACGTCAACTATTGGGGCAACTTCGGCAACGGCGGCTATAACTTCGAGGAGACCAGCAACCAGAACGAGGTGATCACCTCGCAAATCACGCTGGTACTCAACGAAAACACTGTCGACGAAAAACGCGAGACGTTCATCGTGCCCCTGCGGGCGATCGGTGATCTGCTGCTGGTCAAGACTTTCAACTATTAAGCATCCCGCAACACGGATGAACTTCGGGTTTTGTGAATATGAGTGATAACGCTGCTTCTCCGGCCGTCCCGACACCGGCCGGCAAACCTTCCCGACGCTGGCCGGCGCTGCTGATCGGGCTATGCCTGGTGGCCGGCGTGGCGGGTGGTTTTGGCTGGCTGCTGCTCAAGCCCAAAACACCGCCGGCCGAGCTGGCCAGTGACAAGCTCGGCCTGAGCCGTCCCGATGCGCTGCTGGAAACCCGCTCCCTGAGCCAGTTGCCCAAAGACCTGCTGACGGTGCCGTTTCTCAAAGCCACGCTTACCGAAGATTTCGTTTTCTATTACGAAACCCACGGCGACCGACTCGGGCTGATCGGCAGCCTGCGCCGGATCATTTACGAGCACGACCTGAAACTGCAGGACAGCCTGATCGAGCAGCTTTTTGATCAACCGGCAGACGTAGCACTATGGCGCGGGGCTGATGGCCGGTTGAAGGATTTCCTGTTGGTGATGGATCGCGGCGGGCTGGCGAAACTGCTGGAGCCTTTGGCGAAAGTGGCGCTGGATGACACGCAGCTCAGCGTGTTCGGCAAACTTGAAGTCGGCAGCGACGAGGTGCCGCTTTATCAGCTCAGCTACAACGCCAGTAAATCCCTGTTGTTCGCCTCCCATGGCGACAAACTGGTGGTGCTGTCCAATCCTGCGAAATACTACGAGGCAGAAAACGGCGCATCCGCAGAGTGGGGGCACGTTTCGTCTCAAGCGCTGGCGGCACTGCTCAATGGCGACAAACTGTTCCCGCAAGCGTTCGGCCTGCCGGCCAAGGCGCCAGAGATCAAACAACGCCTGTCGGTGAATTCCAGCGTGCTCGCCATGGGGTATCAGCGCTTTATCCCGAACTTCGCCGGGCTGCGTTTCGACATGGACGACAAGGGCTGGCACAGCTACCTGGCCATGGACGAGCTGGACAACCAGCCGGACTTCGATTTCAAACCGGTGTGGCAAGCCATGCCGCTGGGCGCCAGTGCCTGTGTGACCTTGCCGGTGGCGGCCGAACCGCAGAAACCGCTGTTGGTGAAACTCGGCGCCGAAGAGGCGGTAGCGCAGACACTCACCGAACACGTGGCTGGCGCGGCGGGCCTATGCTGGTACGCCGATTCGCGGCTGTACACGCCACTGTTGGTTGCCAGTTTGAAGGATGAGGGCAACAGCCAATTCGACGGTGATCTCGGCAAACTGTTTGGCTCGATGGTCGGCGCCTTCGAGCCCAACGTCGAAGAAAGTGTCTTCCCGGTGATCGAGAAGCAAGAAGGCCAAAGCCATGTCTGGCGGCGTCAGGTCAGCTCGAATTTCGGCCCATACGCAGCAAAAACCGCCGAGAACCCGGACGCGATCAGTGGTCGGGCGTTCATGAACGTCAGCCTCGCCCGCCACGGTTCGACGCTGCTGTTTTCCCTCGACGACAAGCTGGTCGACAAAGCGCTCGGCACCCTCGACAAACGCTTCCCGCCGATGGCCGATGTGCTGCCCAAAGACGTACTGATGCCGATCTATTTCGGCCCTGACTCGATGGCGCAACTGATGCAGCAGGAAACCCTCGACAGCCTGCCGCAGGACATGGAACCGGTGTTCTACAACGCCGCGCAAACCTACCTGATCCCGAAACTGCGCACCCTCGGCGGTTATGGCAAATATGCCCTGACGTTGCCCGAAGGCAGCGAACCCGACGGCCACTGGCAATGGCTGCCGCTGGAATGGAAAGCGCTGTGACGGCACTGATCCGCAGCCTCGGCCTGCTCGCGCTGTTGCTCAGCGCGGGTGCCCGCGCCATGGAGGCACCGGCGCTCGATCCGGCGCAATCACAGGTGTTCCGCGCCTGGTTTGTCCGCATCGCCCAAGAGCAATTGAGCCAGGGGCCGAGCCCGCGTTGGTACCAGCAGGACTGCGCCGGCCTGGTGCGTTTCGCTGCCAACGAAGCGCTGAAAGTCCATGACAACAAATGGCTGCGCAGCAATGGCCTGTCCAACCGCTATCTGCCGCCGGAGCTGTCGCTGAGCGATGACCAGCGCAAGCTCGCCCAGCAATGGCAACAGGGCGGGGGCAAAATCGGGCCGTACGTCAACGCAATCAAACTGATTCAGTTCAACAGTCATCTGGTCAGCCGTGACGTGTCACAGGCGCGCCCCGGTGACCTGATGTTTTTCGATCAGGGCGACGACCAGCACCTGATGATCTGGATGGGCCGCTACATCGCCTATCACACCGGCACCACAACCCCCACTGACAACGGCATGCGTTCGGCAAGCCTGCAGCAACTCATGACATGGAAGGACACCCGATGGATACCCGACGCAGCCAACCCCAACTTCATCGGCGTCTATCGACTGAACTTTCTCTCCCAATGATCGGTGCCCGCATGTTGCGACTCTGCGCAAAAATTCCTCTGTTGCTGGCACTGCTGCTGCCGCTGGCGACTGTTAATGCCGACGATTCGGTCGAACCGAGCGGTTACACGCCGGTGTCCGGTGAAAGCTTCTTCCTGCTGGCCGACAGCAGTTTTGCGGCGGACGAACAGGCGATGGTGCGCCTCGAAGCACCGGGCCGTGACTACCGTCGTTTCCGCATGGAACCCTACGGTGGCGCCGACATTCGCGTGTATCGCATCGACAAGCCACTGGATTTCCTCAAACGCCAGAAGAACCTGCACCGCGTGGTCAGCGATGGCCAGTTCAAGGGCGAAGGCCTGTCCAACACCCTCGCGTATCTGTGGGACAACTGGTACCGCAAATCGCGGCGGGTGATGCAGCGCGCGTTCTCTTACGAGTCGCGCAAACAGGTCACCGAGGAAGTGCCGGAACTGAAGATGGGCAACGCCATCGCCGCACCGACCCCGTATGACGCGCAACCGCAATTCGCACTGATTCCGGGTTTGCCGGTGGTCAGCCAGTTCCGTTATCCGCTGTGGCAGGCCAAACCGATCCAGCCGCCGGCCGGGGTCAATCTGGCCGGCTCCTCCAGCGATTTCGTCAGCGTCGCGCCGGGCAACGTCTACATTCCGCTGGGCAACCTGAAACCCGGTCTGTACCTGGTCGAAGCGCTGATCGGCAAATACCGCGCAACCACCATGGTGTTCGTCTCCAACACCGTGGCGGTGAGCAAAATCGCCGGTGATGAATTACTCGTCTGGGCGGCGCGCAAGCACGAAGGCAGTTCGGTGCCGAAGGTCAATGTGCTGTGGACTGACGGCCTCGGCGTGATGAGCAGCGGTGCTACTGATGCCGAGGGTTTGCTGCGCCTGAAACACGTCAGCCCTGAGCGTTCATTCGTGATCGGCGAGGACGAAGAGGGCGGGGTGTTCGTCTCTGAAAACTTCTATTACGACAGCGAAATCTACGACACCAAGCTCTATGCGTTCACCGACCGCCCGTTGTATCGCCCGGGCGACTGGGTGTCGCTGAAGATCGTCGGTCGTGAGTTCAAGAACGCACGGGATTCGGTGCTGCCGGGTGCGGCGGACGTCAACGTCAGCGTGCTCGACGCCACCGGCACCGAACTGCAACGAATGGATCTGAAGCTCGATTCGAAGGCCGGCACTCAGGGCCGTTTCCAGTTGCCGGACAACGCCGTGGCCGGTGGTTATGAACTCCGTTTCAACTACAAGGATCAGGCGTACAGCAGTGCGTTCCGTGTGGCGGAGTACATCAAGCCGCACTTCGAAATCTCGCTGAATCTGGCCAAACAGGATTACCGCACCGGCGAACCGGTCAAAGGCAGTCTGGTGTTGCTGTACCCGGACGGCAAACCGGTGGCCAACGCCAAACTGAGCCTGAGCCTGCGCGCCCAGCAACTGTCGATGGTCGACAACGAACTGCAATACCTGGGGCAATTCCCGGTGGAATTGACCAGCACCGAACTGACCACCGACAGCAAGGGCAACGCCAGCCTCGACCTGCCGGCCGCCGACAAACCGAGCCGCTACATGCTCACCGTGTTCGCCAGCGATGGTGCGGCGTATCGGGTCAAGACCACCAAGGAAATCCTTATCGACCGTGGCGCCGCGAGTTTTCGCTTGAGCGCGCCGCAACGCTTCAGTGCGGTCGGCGACAAAGTCGCGTTCAGCTACGCCAACGAAGGTGGCAGCGAGCAAAGCAAAGCCGTGACGCCGAGCTCTTATGGCTGGGTGCGTCTGGAGGATCAGAGCACGGGCGAAGGCAAACTGGCGGCCAGCGATAAAGGCTTCAGCCTCGCTTTTGAACGTCCGGGCACCTACAACCTGACCTTGAAAGATCAGCACGGTCGCGTCCTCGGCGCTAACGCGCATTCGGTCACCGGCGACGGCGTCAAAGCCGTGCCGGGCACCGTGGAAATCGTCCTCGATAAACCCGAGTACAAGGCTGGCGATGAAGCGCTGGCGCTGATCACCTTCCCGGAACCGGTCAGCGATGCCTTGCTGTCGCTGGAGCGCGACAAGGTCGAAGCCACCGCGCTGCTGGCCAAGGGCGGCGACTGGCTGACACTGGAAAAACTCAGCGACACCCAATACCGCGCACGCATCCCGGTGAAGGACAACTTTGCGCCGAACCTGACCTTCTCCGTGCTGTACACCAAGGGCGGTCAGTACAGCTTCCAGAATGCCGGGATCAAAGTGGTCGCGCCGCAAATCGACGTGGCGATCAGCACCGACAAAGCGGTGTATCTGCCGGGCGACACCGTCACCGTCGACCTGACCACGCAGTTCGCCGGCAAAGCCGTACCGGCGCACCTGACCGTCAGCGTCGTCGATGAAATGGTCTACGCGCTGCAACCGGAAGTCGCGCCGAGCATCGACCAGTTCTTCTACCACCCACGCCGCAACAACGTGCGCACCAGCGCCAGCCTGTCGTTCATCAGTTACGACGTAGCGTTGCCGGGCAGTCCTGGCGCGCCGGGCAAGGCCAACCGCAGCGAGCGTGGCGTGAAAGTGCTGGAGCGTCCGCGTCGCGAAGACGTCGACACCGCCGCATGGCAACCAGAGTTGCTGACCGGCGCCGACGGCAAAACCCGTTTCACTTTCAAAATGCCGGACTCGCTGACCCGCTGGCGCATCACGGCTCGGGCGATTGCCGATGACGGTCAGGTCGGGCAGAAGAAACAGTTCGTCCGTTCGGAAAAACCGCTGTACCTGAAGTGGAGCGGGCCGAGCAAATTCCGTAAGGGCGATCAGCCGCAACTCGGTGTATTCGCCTTCAGTCAGGCCGAGAAACCGGTCAAGGCTGAACTGGTGACCCATTACGCCGGCGCCGAACAACGCCTGCCGGTGACCCTGAATAACGGCATCAACTATGTGCCGCTGCCGGCATTTGCGTTGGCTTCGGGCGAGTGGACAGCGGAACTGGTGCAGGACGGCAAAATCGCTGATGCCTTGGCCGTGCGCTTGAGCGCGACCGGCGATGGCTGGCAAGTGACGCAGACGCAAAGCCTTGATGTAGCCAGCGGTGACACGGCGTTGAGCCTGCCGGCTGACGCCACCGATATTCGCCTGCGCCTGGATGACAGCCCGCAAGCGCTGTTCCGTTCCGCCCTCGACGATCTGCTGAGCTACCCGTACGGCGGCGTCGAGCAAACCGCCAGCCGTTTGCTGCCGCTGAGCATCGCCTATCCGTCGCTGGCCTCTAGCCCGCAGATCCGTGATCGCTTGCGCCTGATCATGCAGAACAGCCGTCTACGTCTGGTGCAAATGGCCGGGCCGTCAGCGAGCTTCACTTGGTGGGGCTATGCCGGTGAGCCCGATGCATTCCTCACCGCGTACGCCTACTACGCTGACTGGAACGCCAGCCAGGTGCTGGAACTGACCTTGCCGCCAGTGCACTGGCAGCGAGTGTTGGAGGTTTACGCCAAACAGGCGCCGAACACGCCGTTGCTGAAACGGGCGCTGATATTGTCGTTCGCCAAGCAAATGCGCTTGCCGGTCAACACGTTGCTCAGCGGTTTGATGGAGGATCTGGCAAAGGCCGGTGAAGGTAATGCCGAGACGCTGATGGACGACGGCCAGGACAGCCTGGTGATGAGCGATCCGGATTCGGCTTTGGGTCTGGCGGCGGCGCGGGTCTTGACCGCCTCGCTGGCCACGCAATCGAAAGTGCCGTTACCTGAAGCCTTCAGTCGTCAGGTGAGTGCGGCACAACAGCGTCTGGCCGTCAGCTCGCAGCCGTTTGCCGAAGCGCTGAACCTGTCGCTGCAAGCGTTTGATCAGCCCCGGGCGACGGCGTTGTTGCAGCGTCTGCTGCCACAGCAATCGACCCTCGAACGTGCGCTGGCGCTGACCTGGCTGCAACGCAGCATCGCCCAGGCGTCGCCGACCATCGCCCTGACACCGGGTGAAGGCTGGAAGAAAAATTACGGCGCAACCGGTGAGATGTACTGGACGTGGCAGGGCAATGCAGCGGTGCCAAGCGTGTTGACGGTGTCTGGCACTCAAGAGCGTCCGCTGCGTGCGGCGCTGAGTTTCCAGACCCAGCAACCGGCCGTCGATCCGATGGCGGTGACCATCACCCGTCGCCTGTCGCGACTGGTGTCGGGCGACGAAGCGTTCACTTTCAAACTGGAGCCGGTCGGCACCAAACCGCTGTCCAGCGACAGCCTGTATCTGGACGAAGTGATCCTCACCAGCAAAGCGCCCAAACCGCTGCGCTACGGCATGCTCGAAGTGCCGCTGCCACCGGGCGCCGATGTCGAGCGCACAACGTGGGGCATCAAGTTGCAGGGCAAGGACGGTACCGAACCGACCTCGCTGGAGAAGGCGCGTTTCGAGCCGGGACAACTGGCCTACGCGGTGCCGGTGGATGCCCTGAGCGGCGAGTTGCGTCTGCGCCATTTGGTGCGCTTCTCGCAGAAGGGCCGGTTCAACCTGCCGCCGGTGCGTTTCACTCAGGTGTACGCGCCACAGCATCAAGCCCAGGAAGCGAAAGCCGCCCTCGGTCAGGTCACGGTCAACTGACATGACCCGGCCGCTGCTGTGGCTGCTGTTGTGGATGATTCCTGCGCTGGCGACAGCGCAGGATGAGCCACTGCGCGTGGCGTACAAAGGTGAGCTGTTGTCACTGAGTACGACGCAACTGATTGCTCGTGAACCGTTGCCTTCGACCCTGGATGCACCGCTGGGCAGTCTTTGGAAACTGTTTGTCTACGCGTGGCTGGTGGATACCGGCGCTCGGGAGCCGGCATATGAATGTCGCGGGCAGTCGAAAGAGGAAGTCTATTGCTGCTCGGCGGGCGGCAAGATCGAGCGGGATCAGGCGTTGGTGAAGTCGTGTGGGCTGTATTTCGAGCCAGCGCGGTTGGGGATTTCTTCCGGCGATTGGCGAACCTACTGGCAGGCGCGTAAGGCGCCATTGTGGTTGCTGGATTTGCCGTCGGTGCAACCGGCCACGCGGGTTTCGGTGAGTGAGTTGCTGAGCGTTCTGGCGTTGCTGCCAGCTCAAGAACAGATGCGCCGCGTGTTGCTCGACGTGGTGCTCAATGCTGCCGACGGCAATGTCGTCGGAGAACTCGGCGCGCGCTTGCGGGTGAAAACCTGGAGCTGGCTCGGCGATCACGACCGGCAGTCGCGGCAGGGCGGATTTGCCGGATGGACAGCGGACGGCTCGCCGGTTTGGGCCGGAGGGCGCGGCACCAGTCAAATGGTTTTACGGCATTACGGCGCTGCGTTGGCGACGGTGTTGCCGGTTGCGTGGCCGGCAGAGGCGAGGCGTTGTGTCGAAGTCGGACTGTTCTCGCGCTATCCCGTTGTACGGGTTCTGGCGGGCGAACGGGTCGTGACGTCTGGCCCGTTGCAGGGCGACTACCGTGTTGATTTCGCCAACGGCAACGCGCTGGATATCCACAGCGACGGCGAACTGTTTCTGCTCAATGACAAACTCGTCGCAAGGCTGGATCGCGAAGAATACGTCGCCCGTGTCCTTGATCGCGAAGCCAAACCCGAACCTGGCGAAGCCGCCAAAGCACTGGCCGTGGCGATCCGTACCTATTTGCTGCAAAACGCCACGCGCCACGGCGATTGCCTGAGCATCGACGACAGCACCAATCGCCAGCGGGTTGCTCCACGCCCGGCATCGGCGCAATCGCGCAACATCGCCGCCTGGACGGCCGATCTGGTGTTGGCTGGCAGCACCGTCACCTATCACTCCGACCAACCCGGCCCGGACAAACTCGCCTGGCAGCAAGCCGTCGAACAAGCCAACGCTGGCCAGCGCTACGACGCAATCCTGCTCCATGCCTATCCCCGCGCCAGCCTCAGCCGCTGGGACAACCCGGTCGCTTCCTGCGAAGCACTGCCCGCCGCGCAAGACTGGCTGCAAAAACAGCGACGCGGCTGGCGTCAGAAGCTTGAAAGCGAAACCGGCTACAACGAAGTCAGCACGTTCGCCGTGTGCAAACTCGCGTTCGGCCGCCCCTTCGTCGACCGCGAACGCCAGCGCATCTATGTGCGCGGCGTACTGACCTTGCAAGACCGCCTCGACCTGACCCACGAATATCTGCACCTGGCCTTTGAAGCGCATCCCAACGGCCAGGATGAAACCTACATCGAAGGGCTCGCCCGTCACCTTTTGCTGGAATAGACCATGACACTCCGTTATCCACAGGTCTTGTTGCTGCTCTGCACGCTGACCGCGTTATCGCCGACTATGGCCGCCGACAGCATCAAACTCGACACCCCGGTCGGGGGCTGGCGCACCGGCGCTCCGCAAGGCGAGGGCGAAAGCTTTCGTCAGACCGTCAACTACCCGGCCTCCTCGGTGAACACCCCGGTCGGCCAGGCCAACACAGCGCGCATCAGCGGCCAGATCAACGCCAGTCCGAAGAATAATGAGCCCGGTCGACTGATCGTCAACGGCGTCAGCATGCCGCTGAAAATCGACGCCGCCGGCCGCTTCGACCGTCCGTTCTCCTTCCCCAACGGCAGCAACAGCGTCGAAGTGCGCAGCCCCGACGGCCAACAACGCCGCCGCACTCAATTCCTCAACACCAGCGGCGGTGCTACCCCGCCAAAACTGCGCGTGCTGCTGGCCTGGGACAGCGACGGCACCGACCTCGACCTGCACCTCGTCACCCCCGACGGCGCCCACATCTGGTACGGCAACCGCGTCGCCCCCAACGGCGGCGCCCTCGACGTCGACGTCACCACCGGCTACGGCCCGGAAATCTTCGCCATGCCGGCGCCGATCAAGGGGCAGTATCTGGTGTATGTGAATTACTACGGTGGCGGGTATCGCAGCGATGAAGATGGCGGGGATGAAGCCGCGCAACCGCTGACGACGGCGCAGGTAACGGTGATTACCGAGGAAGGCACACCAAGCGAGAAGATGGAGACGTTTTTGATCCCGATGCGGGCGGTGGGGGAGTTGACGTTGGTGAAGGCGTTTAGTTATCCGTGATGGGGAATTGAGCAGCAGGTTGCTGCCCAACTCCTTTCAATCACTCAGGCCGCCAGTTCAGGTCGGAAACTGCTGGAGGTCAGACGCTTGAGCGCAATATCAAGTGCCTGATCATCGAACAGTTTGCTCTTGCGAGCAGCAGCACCAGCGCCACCGTCCCACTGCTTCAACGCCTCACGCACTGCAGGTACGGTCGCAGATACCCCTTCCTGGCTCAACAGCCAATCCACCGTCGCCAACAACTCCATGCCGAATGGCGATTCAAAACCGTCAATCAACTCGGCAGTCCGTTCCAGGGCTTGAGAGTATTCCTTGGCCTCCGTCTTCAGATAAGTCTGCAAAAAGGCTTTGCGCTCTTGATCAAACCAGATCACATCGCTAATGCCTGCGTCACTGATGCGTTTGTCACAGTGCAGATAACTGCCATCGAGGTTATCGAGCAGGTGCTCCAGCCGGTTGGCGTACGGCCCATATTTGTGCGCGACAAACTTCAGATTCAGAGGGTTCTCGGTATTCGGCAACTTCTCGATAGCGCGCTCAAGAAACCAGGCCAGCTTCTGGATCTCTAGCAGACTGCACTCCATGCCTAACACCCAGTAGCGACGAACCAGTTCGGCGATAAGCGCGCGGGCTGGCGTGAGCGTTTCTACGCCCGAACGTTTGGCGACGTTCAGATACTGGTTCGAGGGCTCGAATACCAAGACATCAGCGTCCAGATCCCCCAGCACTTCGACAATCTGCTCACGGACTTCAGGCCACTTCAAGCCGCCGTTACCAGCACCTAGAGGCGGGACGGCGACAGATTTCACGTCGTTCTCAAGCAGAAACCGACGCAGATCATGCAAGCCCTCAGTGATCCATGCCATTTGCGACGGAGAACGCCAATGGCGTTTGGTTGGGAAGTTCACGATCCAGCGAGGGCCATCGAGTTCATTGGTGGCCGTCACATGCATCTTGCCGGTTTCTACTTCCTTCGCCTTACACGCTGCTGCATAGAGACGGTAATTTTGCGCAAAGCGTTCTTTGAACATCAATGCGATGCCCTTGCCCATCACGCCCACGGTATTCACTGTGTTGACGAGGGCTTCGGTGTTGGCTTCCAGCAGGTTGCCTTGGGTGAATCGGATCATTGGAAATACCATTTGGGACGCGCATGGACAGGCAGCGTCAGGCCTCTAGCGGCGACGTCTGCTTCTATGCGTGCTTTCATTGCATCGGTGTGGCACATGATGCCCAGTAGTCCCGTAATCGGTAAGTGATGGTGGATCAGCGCCTCAGCCTGATAACGCTCCATTTTGCGAGGATCATCAGGATCGCGCTTGAAGTCGCGCCGTTGAAGGATAGACCAATCGATCTGGTCGAGATTGGCCAGATCGCTGTAATAGTTTGTCCAACTCGGATAGGCGTGCGCGTTTGTGAAGACAAACGGTAGGCCGAGCTCTTCAACGCGATACAGGCTTGAGACCAGAATCACGATCTCGTCATTGCTGCGTTGCTGAACACTCCAGCCAGAGTGAATGTTCTGCATCATCACTGAGAAGGGCGTGAAATAGAAGGGCACGTAGTCGGCCAGAACGCCTTCGGGAGCGATGGGCACCTGACGGGAACGGCGCTTGTCGATCAAGTCGACGTTACCGATATTCACGTACTGAGATGCCTGTGCTTCCGAGTTTGCGCAATGCAGACCGTTGTCCAGAATCCAGGGCAGGTTATCGCGATGGACGATACGCCAAATCAGAGCTTTCTCTGGATTCAGGCTGGTGTAGTTCATTTATAAGAACATTCCGGGATTCACGCTGATGGGAGTCGCAAGCTTTGCCTCGCGCATTTTAGCCTCACAAAGCGAGCTGACTTCATCGTTGGGTGTATAAATCCTGGAAAAGTTTTTGGGGTTTACCACTTCCGGAGATAGGCATTCGGCCATGCAAACGCTTTTGCATTCCGGGTTCTGATAGTCCCGAGTACTCATCAGCTCCCAATTAATTGCTTCAAAACCTGCGTTGTAATCGAGCAGTTGAATCGCATCATCAGCGAGTGGGTGCCGGGGAATAATTTTCCAACCGCTTTGTTTGGCAAATGATCGAAAGACGGAGATGAGGACGAACTTCTCTTTGGGCCGGCTGAGCTGTACCCGTCCATCAAACGGATTCGCGGCGAACCAGTGGAATGGAACATAGCGATCAAGATTGAGCGCTTTGCGCTTCTTGAGGATTTCGCTGTCTGCGACGTCGGTGAAATTTTCCAGACTGGCCCGAGGCTTTAGGCCTTCCTTAAAGATTCCATCCAGATTCTCAACGGAGGTGAGGTGGTAAACGAAGTATTTTTCCCTGATATTTGCGTCCGACATAGTGGTCTCCTTGACCTGCACATCAACCTAAACTGAATTCAGTCCCGGCCTCGCCCCGTGCTGATGTAACCCTCGATCCGTGGGGGTTGGTAGAACAGTCGTGATGATTCTAGTGTGCCATCAGTTTTGACCACAAGCCCAATGTGGAGATTTAGCTAGAAGGTTCGAACAGCAGAAACTTCAACGTTATTCCTCATCAAAGTAATCGCGATCCAGCGTCGGCAACCGCAACGAACGGGATGTCACGCCCACCTCATGATCCATCATCAGATGCACCAGCCGCGTGCCGTCTACCAACACAATGCCATCCACCGATTTGGCGAAGTCGACAGCGTGCGCAGTAAAGCCAGAGGTGGTAATGAACACGCCACGCTTGGCTTTTTGCCCTGCGAGCGCTCCGTAGAACGCCTGCAGTTCAGGCCGGCCAACCGTGTTCTGCCAGCGCTTGGCCTGAACGTAAACCTTCTCCAGCCCCAATTTATCGAGCGAGATAATGCCGTCGATGCCGGCATCACCGGAACCGCCGACACGTTGCAGATCATTGCGACTGGCGCCGTAACCCAAGCGATGAAGCACATCCAGCACGATCACTTCGAAACGGTTGGGGCTGACTTGCAGCAAGTTGTCCAAAAGGTCGGCCGCCGTGGCATCGCGCAGTTCCTTTAGCGCTCGCTCCAGTCGGTCGTCAGGGCTTTCGGTGGCGGAGGCCAGATCTGGCTCCACATTTGGTTGGTCATCCAGTGGCTCGGCATCTGGCGCGACTTTCAGCTTCACATTCATGTAACCGATTGCCAAATGCTCCACATCCTTGGCTGACAGTGGAAATGCATGCTCCTGGGCGTACTGCACGCCTGCGTCAGTCAACTTCCAATAACCGCGTTTGGCACTGCTGGAAAGACCGGCGCGCTTGAGACGATCGTGCGCCCAGCCAGATCGGTTCTTGTAGGTGGCCTGACCACTCGCGATCAGCTCCTCACGCTGCGCTTCTGTTAACTGCAGCATTTTGGCTGCCGCTTCGTGGGCGTCCCGAGCAATTGCACCGTCGGGTTTTGTGGCGAGAAACCGCAGGATCGGTTCGATGAACTGATCGTAGGTTGGAACGGACATGGGCGCATCCCTGTGCTGGTGGGTGTTTTTGAACTGACCGGCAGGCGAGTATAAATTAACGTTCGCTGAGGGGGGCTCTGAGCGTTAGCGCTGGGGCTGTGAAAGCGTGAGCCGCTGTTGCTAGGAAGGCATTAGGCATTAAAAAGCCGGCTTGTGGCCGGCTTCTCGGGGACTGGCTTGGTTTATTTTTGGTAAACCGCGCCAGCCTTCAAAACGTACATCCGGATCTGCGTCCGGCTGTGGGACTTGGTCAGACGTTGGTCTGCCGCGTCGGGCGTCATCTGAGCCGCGGGAGCGGGGCGATGCGCGAATGTGGGGCGCAGGATACTGAGTTTTGTTGGGAATTCCCAGCCTGAAGTGCGGTTTAGAGCGACTGACGCAGTACAGAACCGGTATTTGAACTGTTTTTCAGCGCCTCTTCGCGGGCAAGCCCGCTCCCACAGGGTTTTGTGTGTGCTGGCCGATCATAGAAACGGCACCACCGGCCGGCGTTTGCTCAGCGTCGACCACCAGAACACCCAGCCCAGTATATGAATCCGTTGCTCTTCTATCTGCGCGGGGCGGAACACTTCGTCCGGGTATTCGGCGCTGTTGTGGCTGCGCATTCGCAGGCCGTTGCCGGGCATGCGGTGCAGGTATTTGATGCGCAGCATGCCGTCGTGTTCGATGGCGTAGATCTCGCCATCCACCACTTGAGTCAGGCCGCGGTCGATGGCGACGATGGAGCCGTCTTCGATGCGGTCGGCCATACTGTTGCCGATCATGTGCGCGCAGATGGCGTCGGAGTGACGGATTTCCAGTTGATCGAGGTGCGCGCGCAGCAGGCGGATGGATTGGTCCGTGTCGTGGATGACGTGGGTTTTGCCGGAGCCGTCGGTGAGGGGCGTTTCCTTGAAGAACACCAGGTCGACGTCGTTGGGGTCGATGACGGCGTAGACGCCGCGGATGGCGTGGGCGTCGAAGGTGTCGCCATTGCTGGCGGGCGGCGTCAGGCTCGGCAACTCCTTTATGCCTTCGCCGGTCTTCAGCCATTCGCTGTTAACGGACAGCAGCCTTGAGACTTCTTCCATGCGATACGCCGGGACGCCCCGGGTGTACCAGTTGTGGACATTTTGGGCTTCCGTGCCCCAGAACTTTGCGAATCCCGTGGTGGTGATGTTCGCTGCTTCCAGGAGTGCCTTGAATCTTGGACCGCTAGTGTTCTTTCTCATAAACACGGAGTCTACGGCCGTGCTAGAGCGGTTTGAATAAACTTGGCGTTCAAAAAAAGGCTGAATTTTGCGACGGGATGTAAGCCCATCTTGTGGGAAGTTAAACAGGTTAAAACTTTGTTACGTATGCTTTAAACGTTGCGTTTAAGTAGGATGTTCTCGCGCATAAAAAACCCCGTATCAAACGGGGTCTTCTTCAAGCATCACGCAGGTTGCAGGCGCTTAGCCTTTGTAGGCAGCAACCGACTTGGTGATCGCTTCGCGGGCGGCGTCTGCACCGGCCCAGCCTTCGATCTTGACCCATTTGCCTTTTTCGAGATCTTTGTAGTTCGCGAAGAAGTGCTCGATCTGCTGGATCAGCAGTGGCGGCAGGTCGGTGTATTCCTTCACATCGACGTACAGCTGGGACAGCTTGTCGTGTGGGACTGCGATGACTTTGGCATCGCCGCCGCCGTCGTCGGTCATGTTCAGGATGCCCACTGGACGTGCGCGGATCACCGAGCCTGGCGCAACCGGGTAAGGGGTCACAACCAGCACGTCGAGGGGGTCACCGTCGTCAGCCAGGGTGTTCGGGATGTAACCGTAGTTGGCCGGGTAGAACATTGGGGTGGCCATGAAACGGTCAACGAACAGGCAATCGCTGTCTTTGTCGATTTCGTATTTGATCGGCGCGTGGTTGGCCGGGATCTCGATCGCGACGTAGATGTCGTTCGGCAGGTCTTTGCCAGCCGGAATCTTGCTGTAGCTCATTGGGCGTTGCCCCCGTAGTTGACCAAAAACACTTGGCCGGATTGACCAAAAAGTGGCGGCGATTATAGGCATATTCCGCCGCCGATGCCACGCACCGAAAGTCGTGCAGACCTTAGTCGTGAGCCTGATAGACCGGGTCCTGGGCCTGAAGTTGCCGCAGCCTGCCCAGTGGATCCTGCCGGTAGAAAAGCTTCAGTTGCAAGTAGACCTGTGGATAAGCCTTGTGCAGCAGATCGGGTGCGCTGAAGAAGTATTCGCTGGTGACGGCGAAGAACTCGGCAGGATTTTCGGCCGCGTAGGGATCGATGGCGGTTTCGGCGTCCGGATTGCGGTCCAGTTGGCGGTTGAGGTCGTCGTAGGCCTTTTGCATGACCTCGGCCCAGTCGCTGACGCGCATGTCGGCGTGCAGCGGCGGCAGGCCGTTGGCATCGCCGTTGAGCATGTCGAGTTTGTGCGCCAGTTCGTGGATGACCAGGTTGTAACCTTCCCAGCCACCACTGGCCATTACACCCGGCCAGGCCAGGATGATCGGCCCCTGTTGCCAGGCCTCGCCGCTGTGTTCGCCATCCCATTCATGTTCGACGCCGCTGGCATCGCGATGGCGCTGCGGGCTGAGGAAGTCGTCGGGATAGAGGACGATCTCGTGAAAACCCTGGTACCAGTTCAGATCGCCCAGATTGAGCAGTGGCAATTGCGCCTGAGCCGCAAGCTGCAGGCGTTGTTCCTGATGCAATTCGACACCGGGCAGGGCGGTCAGGTGTTTGTCTTCGAGAAACAGCACGCAGGCTTCACGCAGCCATTGGTCTTGGGCTGCACTGATGCCGTCGAGAAAGCTCAGGTGATGGCGCACCCGTTGCCACAGGTCGTCGGCAATCGGGTGCCTGGCCAGGATGCGCCGGCGACGCCAGGCGCTCAGTGACCACATCGGCTTAGTGCGATTGGGCTTTGGCGCTGCCGAGTCGGCTGCGTACCACACCAATGATCATCGGTACCAGCGACAGCAGGATGATGCCGAGCACCAGCAACGACAGGTTTTTCTTGATGAATGGCACGTTGCCGAAGAAGTAACCCAAGGTCACCAGACCACCGACCCACAGCACCGTGCCGAACACACTGAAGCCGAAGAAGCGCGGGTAAGGCATCTTCGCCACACCGGCGACGAATGGCGCGAAGGTGCGAATGATGGGCAGGAAGCGCGCCAAGGTCACGGTTTTGCCACCGTGCTTGTCGTAGAAGTCGTGGGTCTGTTGCAGGTAGTCGCGACGGAAGATTTTCGAGTTGGGGTTACTGAACAGTTTTTCTCCGACTGTTCGTCCGATCACGTAATTGGTGCTGTCGCCCATGATCGCTGCCAGCATCAGCAGACCGCCCAACAGGACTGGGTCCATGCCACCGCCTGCCGCTACCGCACCGGCGATGAACAACAGCGAATCGCCTGGCAGAAAGGGCATCACCACCAGACCGGTTTCACAGAAAATCACCAGAAACAGAATGGCGTAGATCCAGGGCCCATAGTTGTTCACCAGCAAGTCGAGGTAAACGTCGAGATGCAGGATAAGGTCGAGCGGGTTGAAATCCATGGGGGCACCTGTGTGGCGGCCCGACTCTGCAGGCCTGTGCGGATGACTTCATGTAAGCCTACATCGAGGTGTAGTTTTTCTTACAAGCCGGAAAGCTCGGGATTATACGGTCTGAGAGGTGAAAAGCGCGTTGGTTTTGTAGCGAGGGATGTCCGGGTGTGAACAATTGTCAGGGACGACGGGAGAGGAGAAGGCCTGCAGGATCACAGCCTTCGGTAGCGACTACATTGGGATGCGTTCTTTTGTAGAACTGCCGAAGGCTGCGATTTCTTGGGTCAGAGTTCGTCGCTGATTGGCAACACGTAGTTCTTGAACTCGGTGTCTTCCTTGAACCCGATGGACTCGTAGGTTTTCTGTGCCACTTCGTTATCGGCACTGGTGGAAACGCGCATGCGCACGGCCTGGGTTTCCTTGGCCATTTTCTTCGCGGTGCGGATCAGGTTGTCGGCGACCAGTTGGCGGCGGGCGTCTTCGGCGACATAGATGTCGTTGAGGATCCATACGCGCTTGAGCGACAACGAAGAGAAACTTGGATAGAGCTGACAGAAGCCCATCAGCTTCTTGTCGTCATCGTCGGCGAGGGCCAGATAAATCACCGATTCCTTGCGGCGCAGGCGTTTTTCGAGAAACGCGCGGGAGGAATCCGGGTAAGGCAGTGAACCGTAGAACTCACGATAGGTGACGAACATCGGAGTCAGTAAATCCAGGTGTTCGAGGGTCGCTTGAATAATCCGCATGATAGGTCTCGTCTTCAAGTGGCTGTCTTCAACTGCTCTGACGGCGATGGGAAACCCTGGCGGCCGTGCGTCGATCCTGCCTGATACCGGCGCAGAAACGCAATGCGGAATCGGTTCAGGTTGTCGACGGGCCGAGTAGGAAGTTTCCTTTCATGTCCGCACCGGTGTCCGACTCCAGCGTCTGAACCTGTGCTTCGTCCTTCAGATTGACCCCCGACAGTTGCCGTCGGCAGGCTTCGCGCATCAGGTACAGCAAACGATGTGCCGCCATGCCGTAGCTCAAGCCCTCAAGCCGCACATTGGAAATGCAGTTGCGGTAGGCATCGGTCAGCCCGATCTTTGGATTGTAGGTGAAATACACCCCCAGGCTGTCGGGTGAGCTGAGGCCCGGGCGTTCGCCAATCAGCATCACCAGCATTTTTGCGCCCAGCCGTTCACCTATTTCATCGCCGACCGCGACGCGGCCCTGTTCCACGAGGATGACCGGCGCGGCGGACCAGCCATCGGCGGCCATTTGCTCTTCAAGTCGGGTCAGCAGTGGCAGCGTGTGGCGATGCACGGCCAGCGCGGATAAGCCATCGGCGACGACAATCGCCAGATCCACGCCGCCGGGATTGGTCGCCGCGTAGTCGCGCAGAGCCTGGGCTGAGTCATCACTCAACTTGCGCCCCAGATCGGGGCGTTGCAGGTAGCTGTTGCGATCCACCGCCGCGCTGTGCAGCAGCAACGTCTGGCGCCCGCGCTCATTGAGTTGGGCGCTGAGCCCGGCATGATCGAACGGCAAGTGCACCGCATCCCGCGCCTGAGCATGGGCGAACTGGAAATCCAGTTGTGCGCGGGTCGGCAGACTGGTGCCGGTGCGGCCGAGGGCGATCCGCGCGGGGGTCAGGCGACGCAGTTCCAGCCATGGGTTTTGCGGGTCGAGGGGCGGGTTTTCCATAAGACTCATCCCAGTTGCGCCAAGGCCTGGCGGAAGGCCGGCGGCAGGTTGTTGCCGAAGCGAACCTTGCCGTCCGCCTGAGTGAAAATGCCCATGTTCGCCAGCCATTGCTCGAATTCCGGCGTCGGTTTCAGGCCCAGGGTCTGGCGGGCGTAGAGCGCGTCGTGGAACGAGGTGGTCTGGTAGTTGAGCATGATGTCGTCGGAGCCGGGGATGCCCATGATGAAGTTGATCCCCGCCACACCCAAGAGGGTCAGCAGGGTGTCCATGTCGTCCTGATCGGCCTCGGCGTGGTTGGTGTAGCAGATGTCGCAGCCCATCGGCACGCCGAGCAATTTGCCGCAGAAGTGGTCTTCGAGGCCGGCGCGAATGATCTGTTTGCCGTTGTAGAGGTATTCCGGGCCGATAAATCCGACGACGGTGTTCACCAGGAACGGCTTGAAATGGCGGGCCACAGCGTAGGCCCGGGTCTCGCAGGTCTGTTGATCGACGCCATGGTGGGCGTTGGCCGACAGGGCGCTGCCCTGACCTGTTTCGAAATACATCAGGTTTTGCCCGAGGGTGCCGCGGTTCAGGCTCAAACCGGCGTCGTAGCCTTCCTGCAACACATTCAGGTTGATACCGAAACTGGCGTTGGCCGCTTCGGTGCCGGCGATCGACTGGAACACCAGGTCCAACGGCACGCCACGGTTGATCGCTTCGATGGAGGTGGTGACGTGGGTCAGCACGCAGGCCTGGGTGGGGATGTCGTAGCGCTGGATGATCGCGTCGAGCATTTCCAGCATCGCGCAGATCGAGGCGATGCTGTCGGTGGCCGGGTTGATGCCGATCATCGCGTCGCCGTTGCCGTACAGCAGACCGTCGAGAATGCTCGCGGCAATGCCGGACGGCTCGTCGGTCGGGTGGTTGGGTTGCAGGCGAGTTGACAGGCGCCCGCGCAGGCCGAGGGTGCCGCGAAACTTGGTCACTACGCGGATTTTCTGCGCCACCAGCACCAGGTCCTGCACGCGCATGATCTTCGACACGGCGGCGACCATTTCCGGGGTCAGGCCGGGCGCGAGATTACGCAGGCTGGTTTCATCGGCGGCCTCGCTGAGCAGCCAGTCGCGAAAACCGCCGACGGTGAGGTGGCTGACCACGGCGAAGGCCTGTTTGTCATGGGTGTCGATGATCAGGCGGGTGACTTCATCGGACTCATAGGGAATCAGCACTTCTTGCAGAAAGTGCGTGAGCGGGATATCGGCCAGCGCCATTTGCGCGGCCACGCGCTCACCGTCGTTGAGCGCGGCGACACCGGCGAGAAAGTCCCCGGAACGTGCCGGGCTGGCTTTGGCCATGACGTCCTTGAGGCTGTCGAAGCGATAGGTCTGGGCGCCGACGCAATGGGCAAATGCGGCCATGGGGCGGTGTCCTCCTGATTCTGTGGATAACTCGGTTCCCCTGTGGGAGCGGGATCTCCATGCACTTCAATAAGGCGGGCACCGGGCGCAAGGCCCGGTACCGGTGCAACTAGATACCTTCGAGCATAGCGTCTGTCGGTGCGTCGGCGCGTTGCTTGGCGGTCAACTGGAAATACAGATACCCAATGACCATGAAACCAAGGAACACACAGCCGATCAGCGTGTTGAACCACGCCATCGCCACCAGGCACACCACGGCCAGAAACAGCGCGATGGCCGGCACCACCGGATAGCCCGGGGCGCGGAAGGTGCGTTCCAGGTTCGGCTCGGTTTGGCGCAGTTTGAACAGGCTGAGCATGCTGATGATGTACATCACGATCGCGCCGAATACCGACATGGTGATCATCGCCGCGGTCAGCGTCATGCCTTGCAGATTGACCAGGCCGTCGCTGTAGATCGCCGCGATGCCGATCACGCCACCGGCCAGAATCGCGCGATGGGGCGTCTGGAACCGCGAGAGTTTGGCCAGACTTTTCGGCAGGTAACCGGCGCGGGCGAGGGCGAAGAACTGGCGCGAGTAGCCAAGAATGATGCCGTGGAAACTCGCCACCAGACCGAACAGGCCGATCCACACCAGCATGTGCATCCATGACGAATTGTTGCCGACCACCGCTTTCATGGCCTGCGGCAGCGGATCGTTGATGTTCGACAGTTGGCGCCAGTCGCCAACGCCACCGGCCATCACCATCACGCCGATGGCGAGGAACACCAGTGTCAGGATGCCGCTGACATAAGCCTTGGGAATCGTGCGTTTCGGGTCTTTGGCTTCCTCCGCCGCCATGGCCGCGCCTTCGATGGCGAGGAAGAACCAGATCGCAAACGGTATCGCGGCAAAGATCCCGGGGATCGAACCCAGGGTGAACTCGTTGGCGCCCGACCACCCGTTGAGCACGAAATTGCTGAAACTGAAGCCCGGCGCGACCACGCCCATGAACACCAGCAGTTCGGCGACGGCCAGCACCGTGACCACCAACTCAAAGGTCGCGGCGATGCTCACGCCGAGAATGTTCAGGGTCATGAACACGAAATAGGCGCCGACCGCAGCGATCTTCGGATCAAGCTCGGGGTATTGCACATTCAGATAGGCGCCGATGGCCATGGCAATGGCCGGTGGTGCGAAGACGAACTCGATCAGCGTAGCGATGCCGGCGATCAATCCGCCTTTTTCGCCGAACGCCCGACGGCTGTAGGCAAACGGCCCGCCGGCGTGGGGAATCGCGGTGGTCAATTCGGTGAAACTGAAGATGAAGCAGGTGTACATGGTCGCGACCATCAGCGCCGTAACCAGAAAACCCAAGGTGCCTGCGGTGCCCCAGCCGTAACTCCAGCCGAAGTATTCGCCGGAAATCACCAGGCCGACGGCAATGCCCCACAGGTGCAGGGTGCCGAGTGTGGGTTTGAGTTGTGTGGTGGTAGTCATAAGTCCTCGCTGTCTTTTTTATTGTTTGATCTGTTGGACTTTCGGGTGTCGCGGTTGGGGTGGATGGAGGCTGTTCACGCAGCGGCAGTTTTTCTGCAAATCCTGAATGACGGGTACGCAAGGGCCGTGCCAGAGCGGCCAGGCCTTGTGTGTTGTGTCATTAAGGACGCCTTCGCGAGCAATCCCGCTCCCACATCGGATCTGTGCCGAATCCAGCCATGTGGGCCGAAGCAAGGCCCCTGTGGGAGCGGGCTTACTCGCGAAGGCGATTGAACGGGCAACACAAACCTTTGTGTTGCCCCCGGTTTTAGAAGAAGCCCAACGGATTGATGTCGTAGCTCACCAGCAGGTTTTTGGTCTGCTGATAGTGGTCGAGCATCATCTTGTGGGTTTCGCGGCCAACGCCGGACTTCTTGTACCCGCCGAACGCGGCATGCGCCGGGTACAGGTGGTAGCAGTTGGTCCACACGCGACCGGCCTTGATCGCCCGGCCCATGCGGTAGGCGCGGTTGATGTCGCGGGTCCACAGGCCCGCACCGAGGCCGAACTCGGTGTCGTTGGCGATGGCCAGGGCTTCGGCTTCGTCCTTGAACGTGGTGATGCTCACCACTGGGCCGAAGATTTCTTCCTGGAACACGCGCATTTTGTTGGTGCCCTTGAGCAGGGTCGGCTGGATGTAATAACCGGTCGACAGATTGCCCTCGAGTTTTTCCACCTTGCCGCCCGTCAGCAGTTCGGCGCCTTCGCCCTTGGCGATTTCCAGGTACGACAGGATCTTGTCGAATTGTTGCTCGGACGCCTGGGCGCCGACCATGGTGTCGGTGTCCAGCGGGTCGCCACGTTTGATCGACAGGACCTTCTTCATCACCACTTTCATGAATTCTTCGTAGATCGATTCCTGCACCAGCGCACGGGACGGGCAGGTGCAGACTTCGCCCTGATTGAAGAACGCCAGCACCAGACCTTCAGCGGCCTTCTCAATGAAGGTCGGCTCGGCCTGCATGATGTCTTCGAAGAAGATGTTCGGCGACTTGCCACCCAGTTCGACGGTGGACGGAATGATGTTCTCGGCGGCGCACTTCATGATGTGCGAGCCGACCGGGGTCGAACCGGTGAAGGCGATCTTGGCGATGCGTTTGCTGGTGGCGAGGGCTTCGCCGGCTTCTTTGCCGAAGCCTTGCACCACGTTGAGTACGCCCGGTGGCAGCAGGTCGCCGATCACTTCCATCAGCACACAGATGCCCAGTGGCGTTTGCTCGGCCGGTTTAAGCACCACGCAGTTGCCGGCGGCCAGCGCCGGGGCGAGTTTCCACGCGGCCATCAGCAGCGGGAAGTTCCACGGGATGATCTGACCGACCACGCCCAGCGGTTCATGAATGTGATACGCCACGGTGTTGCCGTCGATTTCGGCAGCGCTGCCTTCCTGGGCACGCAGGCAGCCAGCGAAGTAACGGAAATGGTCGGCGGCCAGCGGAATGTCGGCGTTGAGGGTTTCGCGGATGGCTTTGCCGTTGTCCCAGGTTTCGGTGATTGCCAGCAGTTCGAGGTTCTGTTCGATGCGGTCGGCGATTTTCAGCAGGATCAGCGAGCGCGCCTGCACGGAGGTCGCGCCCCACGCATCGGCGGCGGCGTGGGCAGCGTCCAGTGCCTTGTCGATATCTTCGGCAGTGGAGCGCGGGAATTCGGCAATCGGTTGGCCATTGACTGGCGAGGTGTTGGTGAAGTACTGACCTTTGACAGGCGCGACGAACTCGCCGCCGATGTAGTTACCGTACTTGCTCTTGAACGAGACTTTGGCGCCTTCAGTACCGGGGTGAGCGTAACGCATGATGATGTTCTCCTTGGCTTTGTACTTATTAGAGAAACGCGCAAGTGCGCTTGCTATAAGCGTAGAGCAAAGGTTGGGCCACTGCCGTGCAGGTCAGGTAAATCAAGGCCTTGCGTGGTTTTTGTCGGACGGGCGGAGCGCACCTGTGACGGTTTCGGTACAGCGGGGGTGACAGTTTGTACCGTTTTCGGCACAGCCAGTGACCGGACAGTCTCGCCAGCATTGCAATGCGTCGGTGGCTGGAGGATGCTGGGCGTCACCTCAAGCATTGGGCCGTCGAGCCTCGGGGAGAACAATAAGAAATGCACGACAACCATTTGAGTCGCCATGCCCAGCAGGTTCTCACGGCCACCCAGGGCAAACCGCACCTGCACGGGCCCGGTGCCGATCCGTCGATTGCCCGCTCTTGGCTGCGTTGTCTTGAGGACTATCACCTCGACCCGGCCCTGGCCATGGCGCCCACCGTGCTCGAACACGGGCGCGTGCTTGAAAGCCGCGAGCGTCTGCAACAGGTTCTGCAGATCGCCGGCAATGAAATGAGCAGCCTGCATCAACAACTGTCCGGCGCCGGCCACGCGGTGCTGCTGACCGATGCGCGCGGGGTGATCCTCAACTGCGTCACCGCGCCCGCCGAGCGCAGGATTTTCGAGCGCGCCGGCCTCTGGCTCGGGGCTGACTGGAGCGAAGCCTGTGAAGGCACCAACGGCATCGGCACTTGCCTGGTCGAGCGTCAGGCGTTGACCATCCATCAGGATGAACACTTTCGCGGTCGTCACACCGGCCTGACCTGCTCGGCGAGCCCGGTGTTCGACCCGCACGGCGAACTGTTGGCGGTGCTCGACGTGTCTTCGGCGCGCCACGACGTCTCGCGCCAGAGCCAGTTCCACACCATGGCGCTGGTCAATCTGTCGGCGAAGATGATCGAGAGTTGCTACTTCCTGCGCTGTTTCGATAACCAATGGTTGTTGCGTTTTCATTTGCAGGCCGAGTCCGTCGGCCTGTTCAGCGAAGGCTTGCTGGCGTTTGACGGGGAAGGGCGGATCAGTGCGGTCAACCAGAGTGCGCTGAACCTGCTGGGGCATATTCGCGGTGGGTTGCTCGGCCAACCGGTCGAGGCGTTTTTCGATTGTTCGCTGGATGAGTTGCTGGGCCGCGCGAGTGCCAATGCCAGCGCCAGTTGGCCGCTGCGCACCCGCGACGGGCGACATCTGTTTGCCGTGTTGCGTGGCGAGTCGTGCAAGCCGCTGCCGATCATCCCGGCCCCCATCAAACCCGAGCCTGCGCGTCTGTCGGGGATCTGCCTCGGTGATGCGGCGCTGCAAGCGGACTTTCGTAAAGCCCTGCGCGTGTTCGAACGCGATGTACCGCTGCTGATCAACGGCGAAACCGGCTCCGGCAAAGAGGCTTTCGCAAAGGCTGTGCATCAGGCCAGCCAGCGATCGAGCAAAGCCTTTGTTGCCCTCAACTGTGCGGCCATCCCCGAGAGCCTGATCGAGAGCGAACTGTTCGGCTATCGCGGCGGCAGCTTCACCGGTGCCCGCAAGGACGGTATGCGCGGCAAGTTGCAGCAGGCCGATGGCGGTACGTTGTTCCTTGATGAAATCGGCGACATGCCGCTGGCCTTGCAGACTCGCTTGTTGCGGGTGCTGGAAGATCGGCAGGTGGTGCCGATTGGCGGTGAGCCCGAAGCGGTCAACGTGAGGATCATCAGCGCGACCCACCGCAATCTGCTGGGCCGGGTCGAGGACGGCAGTTTTCGTGAGGATCTGTATTACCGGCTCAATGGGTTGGAAGTGGCGCTGCCGGCATTGCGTGATCGCAGTGACAAGTCGCAATTGCTGGATTTTCTGCTGGCCGAAGAGGCAAGCGGCGAACCAATCCTGATTGAAGCGCCGGCGCGTGAGGCGTTGCTGGCGTTCAACTGGCCGGGCAATGTGCGGCAGTTGCGCAATGTGCTGCGCACGTTGGCGGCGTTGTGTGATGACGGGCGGGTTGGGCTGGAGGATTTGCCGGCGATGTTTCGACAAGTGCGACCGAGGGTGGCTGTGGAGGTTTGTGCGGCCGAGCATCCCCTTGAAGATGCCGAACGCTTGGCCTTGCTCGCCGCGCTGGAACAGACGCGGTGGCACATGACACAAACGGCGCAACAGCTTGGGGTCAGTCGCAATACGCTTTACAGAAAGCTGCGCAAGCACGCTATCGCCCGCTAAACCGGGTCGCGCCATTGGCGAGCAAGCCCGCGCCCGCAAGGACTGCGCTGACATTGTGGGCGCGGGCTTGCTCGCTAAGGCGCGAAACACAAGGTGCGATTTCCCCCTCCCTACGCTAACCTGCGGCCATGTTTTACGAGGTCGACTATGCACATTCATATTCTGGGTATCTGCGGGACTTTCATGGGCTCGATGGCGGTTCTGGCCAAAGAGCTGGGCCATCATGTGACCGGCTCCGACGCCAACGTCTATCCGCCGATGAGCACGCAGCTTGAGGCCCAAGGCATTGTGCTGACTCAGGGCTACGACCCGGCCCAGCTCGATCCGGCACCGGATCTGGTGGTGATCGGCAACGCCATGTCCCGCGGCAATCCGGCGGTGGAATATGTGCTGAACAAAGGCTTGCCGTATGTGTCCGGCCCGCAATGGCTGGCCGATCATGTGCTGCAAGGTCGCTGGGTGCTGGCCGTCGCCGGTACCCATGGCAAAACCACCACCAGCAGCATGCTTGCCTGGGTGCTGGAATACGCCGGTATGAGCCCGGGTTTCCTCATCGGCGGCGTGCCGCAGAACTTCTCGGTGTCCGCACGTTTGGGCGGTACGCCGTTCTTCGTGATCGAGGCCGACGAGTACGACAGCGCCTTCTTCGACAAACGCTCGAAGTTCGTTCACTACCGCCCGCGTACCGCGATCCTCAATAATCTTGAGTTCGATCACGCGGACATCTTCCCGGATCTGCCAGCGATCGAGCGGCAATTCCACCATCTGGTGCGCACGATCCCGAGTGAAGGCCTGGTCATTCATCCGACCACCGAGCCTGCCTTGCAGCGTGTGATCGAAATGGGTTGCTGGACCCCGGTGCAAACCACCGGTGCCGGCGGGCAGTGGCAGGTCAAGTTGCTGAAGGACGACGGTTCGGCGTTCGAAGTCATGTTCGAAGGTGTGTCCCAAGGCACCGTCGAATGGGAGCTGACCGGTCAGCACAACGTCGCCAATGCCCTGGCCGCGCTGGCCGCGGCGCGTCATGTTGGCGTGGTGCCGTCGATGGGCATTGCCGGGCTGAGCGCCTTCAAGAACGTCAAACGCCGGATGGAAAAAGTCGCTGAGGTGCGCGGCATCACCATCTATGACGACTTCGCTCACCATCCAACCGCGATTGCCACCACCCTCGACGGCTTGCGCAAGCGCATCGGCGATGCACCCTTGATCGCGATCATCGAGCCGCGTTCCAACTCCATGAAGCTGGGCGCGCACCGCGACGGCTTGCCGGACAGCGTGGTCGATGCCGATCAGGTGATCTGGTACGCCCCGGCCAACCTCGGCTGGGATCTGGCCGCCACCGCTGCGTTATGCACGGTGCCGTCGATTGTCAGCGATTCACTGGAAGGCATCATCGAGCGGGTGAAGAGCCAGGCTCAGCCCGGCACTCACGTCGTGATCATGAGCAACGGCGGCTTCGGCGGCCTGCACGGCAAACTCGCCGAGGCGCTGCAATGAACACTCGTTTGGAGAGCAATGGCCCCGAACGCATCACCCTGGCCATGACCGGCGCTTCAGGCGCGCAGTACGGTTTGCGCCTGCTCGATTGTCTGGTGCGTGAAGATCGCGAGGTGCACTTCCTGATCTCCAAGGCTGCGCAATTGGTGATGGCCACCGAAACCGATGTGTCGCTGCCGCCCAAACCGCAGACGATGCAGGCATTCCTCACCGAATACACCGGAGCGGCCGCCGGGCAGATCCGCGTGTATGGCAAGGAAGACTGGATGTCGCCAGTGGCCTCAGGCTCCGGTGCACCTGCGGCGATGGTCGTCGTGCCATGCTCCACCGGCACGCTGTCGGCGATTGCCACCGGTGCCTGCAACAACCTGATCGAGCGCGCCGCCGACGTGACGCTGAAGGAGCGCCGCCAGTTGATTCTGGTCCCGCGTGAGGCGCCGTATTCGAGCATTCATCTGGAGCACATGCTCAAGTTGTCGAACATGGGCGTGACCATCCTGCCGGCGTCGCCGGGTTTCTATCACCAGCCGCAGACCATCGATGACCTGATCGATTTCGTCGTGGCGCGGATTCTCAATCTGCTGGGCATTCCCCAAGACATGCTGCCGCGTTGGGGTGAGCATCATCTGAGCAGCGATGAATAAGCTGCTGATCGTTGTGCTGGCGCTGCAACTGGCCGGTTGCGCTACGGCACGCACGCTCGATGCCGCCAAACCGGGGGCGCCGGTGGTGTATGCCGGTACGCGGCTGGATTTGTATGCGATCAATGGCGGGTGTTGCGCGATGGATCGGTTCGGGGCTGAGGCGCCGAGCTATCCGGGCGTGGATCTGCCGGCGAGTGCGTTGCTCGATACGCTGTTACTGCCGTTGTCGTTGCTCACGGTGATTGGCGTGGGATTTCAGGCAACTGGTGGATTGTAGGGGAGTGCTCGCACTCCATTGGCGGGCACGGGCAAGCCACGCTCCCACAGGGATTGAGTCTTACGCCAGGTCTGTATTCGCTGAAGATTACTGTGGTGTCTGGGCTTGCTCGCGAAGAGGCCAGCCCAGACACCACAAAACTACTTGCCGAGCTTGCGCAACTCATCCGATTCAATCACCCGCACCCCATCCTGTTCTTCCAGCGCCAGGCGCCACATGGCGCGGGCCAGTTGGCAGGCCTCGATGCCACGGTATTTACCGGGGATCAATTTTGAAAACGGCGCAGCAAGCTGCTCGCCCAGACGCGGTTCGGTGCGTTCACCGAGCAGCAGCGATGGCCGGCAAATGGTCAGTTGCGGCCAGTCCTGTGCGCGCAATGCCTGTTCCATTTCACCTTTGACCCGATTGTAGAAAATCGATGAATTCGGATCGGCGCCCAGCGCGCTGATCACGATCAGGTGCCGTGCGCCCATCTCCCGTGCGCGTTTGGCGAACGCCACCACCATGTCCAGGTCGACCGCACGAAAGGCGGCTTCGGAGCCGGCCTGTTTGATGGTGGTGCCGAGGCAGCAATAGGCGATGTCGACACGGCCGCTGAGCTGCGGCAGAAAAACCTGCGGGTCGCCGACCGGGTTTTCCAAATGCGGGTGTTCCGCCAATGGCCGACGGGAAGGGGCGAGCACGCGAGAAATCGTTGGTTCGTTGAGCAAACGGTCGAGCAGGTGTTCACCGGTCAAACCAGTGGCTCCGGCAAGCAATACGTGCTGAGGCGTCAAGTACATAGTGTCTCCCCCTTGATACTGTTCAGCTTAGTTGCTCTTTATCGCTGCGTCGTTCAATGCAGCACTTTGCAACGCTTTCCTGGCTTGCTGTTTGCGCAGCAGTTGCCAATGTGACAGCACGGTTTTCGGCGCCCAGATTTGCGGCTCCGAGGCTTCGAAATTGTCCGCCAGTTCACGCTCGGCGACGGTGGCTTTGGCCAGTTTGAAGGCGTGTTCGAGATCGTCGGTCTGGTTCAGCGCCTGGGCGAACAGTGCATCGCCGAAGTAGGTGAAGTTGGCCTCTTCGGAGCAGCCAAAGGACACGCGATCGGCGCGCGAAGCCGTCATGATCAGCGTGCGTTCGTCTTTGAGGGCCGGGATGAAGCCGCCGGAGTAGCACGCTGAGATCACGATGATCTTGTCGCGGTTTTTCAGCGGTGCCAGCACGGCGGCGAGTTCGTCGGCGGGCAGGTCGGCCAGTTCCATGCGCGGCTGGTCGAGTACCAGTTCGTGTTCGGCGGTGCCGTGGCTGGTCAGGTAGATAAACAGCAGGTCTTCCGGGCCGCTGCGTTCGGCGAGGGTTTGCGCGGCGCGGCGCAGATTCTCGCGAGTGGCCATCGGTCGGTCGGCGAGGTGGTCGCGGTGGTTGACCAGGCGGATCTGGCCATAAGCCCCAAACCGCGTTTTGAGCATGTTGGCGACGTAGTCGGATTCGCGCAGGAACACGCTCTGCTTGCCATCGCCGCCCAAGGTCAGGGTGTACAGCTCAACCGCTGGCGTTGAGGCCGGGATGGCCGCCAGGGCGTCATCAAGCAAGCGGCCCTGGGCCAGCAAGCCGAGTTCGAGGATGTCGGGCAGCAACTTGCCGTCGGCATCGCGCACTCGCTGGCCATTGACCCAGGTGCCGCTCATCACGCTGCCATCGGTCAGCACCAGGATGCCGCGTCCAGAGTAACTGTCGCTGTCGAAACCACCGATGTAGAAGCTGCCGTCAGATAGATTCAAGCGTCCCTGACCGCTGAAGCGCCAGTCGTTGAATTCGCCCACGTAGTGGCTGCCGTCGGCGCCGATCAGTTCACCCTTGCCGGTCAGCGCTCCTTCCTTGAACTGTCCGAGCCAAACGTCGCCGTCGGCGTTTTCGTAGCGGCCCTTACCGTGCAACTGGTTGTTCTTGAAACCACCGACGTAGACGTCACCGTCAGCGCTGTTGAAGGTGGCGTTGCCTTCCAGTTGACCATTGACGAAATGGCCGGTGAACGAGTTGCCGCTGGAGTCGCCACGCTGGCCTTCGCCGTTGGGTTTGCCGTGGGCGAACTGGCCTTGATAGGAACTGCCATCGTCCATTTCGAGACGGCCGAGCCCGGAATATTGATCAGCCTTGAACTCGCCACGGTAGGTCATGGCGTTTTCTTTCAGGGTGCCTTCGCCGTCCCGTCGGCCCTGCTTGAAACCGCCGGTGTAACTGCTGGCGTTGGTGGTCAGGCTGCCCTGGCCGTCGAACAGACCTTGCTGGAACTGGCCGCGATAGACCTCGCCATTGCTGCCATGCCATTCGCCCTGCCCGTGCCACTGCCCCTTGTCGAACTGCCCGGCGTACCAACTGCCGTTGGGGTAGTCGACGCGCCCCTGGCCTTGCAACAAACCGTCGACCAGTTCGCCGCGATAGCGTCCGCCATCCGGCAGGCGTGCATCAGGAGGCAACAGCGATTCGCCGTCGCCGCATGCGGCAAGCAACAGGGTCAAGGCTAGGGGGGCAAGAGTGGCGAGTGAGCGCATAGCGGGATCCGGGCAATTAGGCGACCGAGTATGCCGCAGCTATGTGACCTTATACAGCCGCCGCTAAGACAGTGGATGCGAAACAGCGTGCGCTGCTTCGCATCCCGGCGCTTAAACGAAGCAGAGCGACAGGGGCTCGGCGATGTAGGCCGGTTTGTCCGAGCCTTCTATCTCCAGTGTCGCTGTGGCTTTGAGCAGCCATTGGCCGGGTTTTTTCTCGGTCACTTCGCCCAGGTCGACCTTCAGGCGAACTTTGGAATTGACCTTCACTGGCTGGATGAAACGCACGCTGTCGAGGCCATAGTTGACCACCATCTTCACGCCTTGCGGCAGCACGAGGATGTCTTCCATCAATTTCGGGATCAGCGACAACGACAGGAAACCGTGGGCAATGGTGCTGCCAAATGGCGTTTGCGCGGCTTTGACCGGGTCGACGTGAATGAACTGATAATCCCCGGTGGCTTCGGCGAACAGGTTGATGCGCTCCTGATCGATGGTGAGCCATTCGGAACGTCCGAGTTCCTTGCCGACATAATCTTTGAGCTCTGCAACTGGAACATAGGGCATTGAGACTCTCCTTGGGTACATCGGTTTTATAGTTTTTCAGGTGGGGGATTTGACCGCCCTGCGAACCACTGTAGATCATCATGGCGATTTGCTCAGGTCAACTGACCATGCTTTTGGCGAATGCCGATCCATAGCGCAGGCGTGCTTATAATGCCGAGCCCCTGCTGGGCGGAAAGTAAGACGGAGATGTCGGATGTTGCTACGTGGCCTGACCCTGCTGGTGCTGTTTCAATTGCTCGGCACGGCGCTCAATCACTTGCTGTTGCCGGTGCTGCCGGGGCCGATCATCGGCCTGCTGCTGTTGCTGGTGTTCCTGATCATGCGTGGTGAGGTCGACGAACCGCTGAATCTCGCGGCCGCGAGCCTGCTGCGTTATTTGCCGTTGCTGCTGGTGCCACCGGCAGTGGGCGTGATGGTTTACGCCGCGGCGATTGCCGCCGACTTCTGGGCGATTGTCGGCGCACTGGTGGTGTCGTTGATTCTGTCGATGGCCTTCGCCGGAATGCTGATGCAGCGCATGGTCAGGCGTCACACGCACCGCTCGGAGGAGTCCTGATGCTTTTCGACTGGCAAGGTGCCTGGGACTCCGTGATCCACCATCCGCTGTTCGGCATCGGCATCACCCTGGGTGCCTATCAACTCGTGCTGGCAGCGTTCGAGAAAACCCGCTGGATCTTTTTGCAACCGGTGCTGGTCTCCATGCTGTTGGTGATCGGTGTGCTGGTGGGCTGTGGCCTGACGTACGCCGAATACCGCAAGAGCACCGAGATCCTCAGCATTCTGCTGGGGCCGGCGACGGTGGCGTTGGCGGTGCCGTTGTATCTGAACCTCAAACGCATCCGCCAATTGTTCTGGCCGATTTTTACTACGCTGGTGATAGGCGGGGTGGTTGCCACGGGGATGGGCGTCTTGCTGGGCTGGTGGTTCGGCGCCGATCACATGATTCTGATGACCATGGCGCCCAAGTCGGTGACTTCGCCGATCGCCATGCTGGTGGCCGAGCAGATCGGCGGTGTCGCAGCATTGGCGGCGGTGTTTGTGTTGATCACCGGCGTGATCGGGGCGATCTTCGGCCCGGCGTTGTTGACCCGGCTAGGCGTGCATAGCCCCGAGGCGCGCGGTATGGCGCTGGGCATGACCGCGCATGCGGTCGGCACTTCGGTGGCGTTGCAGGAAAGTGATGAGTGCGGCGCCTTCGCGGCGCTGGCGATGAGTCTGATGGGCGTGGCCACGGCGGTGTTCCTGCCGTTGGCGGTGTCGATGGTGGTGTAAGGAAATGTCTATGAGTCTGCCGCTTTTCCCGCTGAACACAGTGCTGTTTCCCGGCTGCAACCTCGACTTGCAGATCTTCGAGGCGCGCTACCTGGACATGATCGGTCGCTGCATGAAACAGGGCGGTGGCTTTGGTGTGGTGTGCATCCTCGACGGCCATGAAGTCGGCGTTGCGCCGCAAGGTTTTGCCTTGGTCGGGTGCGAGGCGCGGATCACCGATTTCCAGCAGCAGGACAATGGGCTGTTGGGCATTCGTGTACAGGGTGGACGGCGTTTCAATGTGCTGCGCACCGACGTGCAGCGCGATCAGTTGATCCTCGCCGACGTTGAGTGGCTGGACGACGATCCCGAGCAACCGTTGCAGGACGAGGACGCCGACCTGGTTGCCTTGCTCAAGGCTTTGGCCGAGCACCCGATGGTCGAGGCGTTGAACATGGGCACTGACGCGCCGGGTCAGCAGTCGCTCGCCAATCAGTTGGCGTATCTGCTGCCGTTCGCCGAAGAAGACAAGATCGATCTGCTGCAACTTGATGATCCACAACAACGACTGGATGCCATCCAGGCGTTGCTCGATGAATTACAGGGAGAGTTGTTCACCTAGTTGTACTTTGAATCAACTCACAATGCCTGCCAGTATTGTTTTGCTTCTGTCTTTATCTTAAGTTCAAGTTCCCCGCAGGAAGCGGGTGATATGAACAATAATAAGGAAGACGTCATGACGGTATATGAAGATGAGTGGGCGTTTTGGGATGACATCGCTGGCAAGTATATTTTGAAACATGCCGGGGCTGATCATAACGTTGCCAATGTGATTGAAGCGGCCTGCGTCTATGCCGATTTGATGGTGGTTGCGCGGCGTAAGCGTAAATCTGAAAAAATTCCTGTCAGCGAAGTTCCGCGTATGTCTGCAACCGCGAAAACCATAGTGGCAGCGGCGACCGCCTGACTGTTTTTTCAGATGGCCTGGCACCCTGACGATTACGGCGCCAGGCCTCCATGGATGGAAATTTTATGACTGTATCGATAAACACCGACATCACATTTACTGCAAACCTGTACCTTGACGGTCTGCCAGTAGTGCTCAATCAACAGCGCCTCCAACAGCGTCTGCGCAGTCCGCGTCTTACCAAACGCGAGCAACTGGATGCCGAAGTTAACCTGGCAGATTCTCGTGTTGCCAGTTTACTCACCCTTGCTGATCACGAACACGACGAACCTTTACTGTTGAAGTTCGTTGCGCAGGGCGACCGGTACGCGATCCACGTCGTGCAGCGCGGCATGTTTGATAACGCCAGATTAGCCTTCGAAAACAAAACACATAATCTATTGGCCAGCACGGCTGATAAAACGGATTATTTTTCGATCAATAAGCTTGGGGTGTCGAGCACTACTTTTAGCGATATCGAATTCGGGGCGGCCTATATTGGTTTGGTCAGTGAGTCGAATAACAGGCCTTTGTATTGCAATGTGGTCAAGGGCATGAGCACGTTCCTGAATGTCAATCCCAACCTGTCGAAACACGATGCTTTTAATTACAGTTCTGCTGTGTTTGTAATTAAAGTTTTTGAAAAGCTTTCAGCCGTTACCTGATAAAAAGCGCCATGCCTCGATTAGAAGTATGGCGCGATTCATTCGGTCAAACCGCTGGCTTCAGTTCAAGGTCTTTCATGCTCGGGTGTCGGCCAGGTGATGTCACCTGCAAATGTGTCGCGTCCTTTCGGCAAGAACAGTACCTTCGCGCCATCGGCGCCTACTCGGTCTATCAGTGCGTCATAAATCGTGGTGCCTTGCTCGCTGTAAGTGAGCGTTCCGTTCCAGGTTGCTTTCTCGATAGCGCTGACACTGCCGCCGGCACATTTGAATACATCCTCGATGCACGCTGCACGGGTCAGTTGCGAGTTCACCAGCCAGAGCCGCTGGGCACTGATGCCCCGTGTCGGCATCGACAGGCGCCCCTCTGTCGGATCGGCTTCAAAATCCAGATCGTTCAGGTAGAGGTTTTCCGCGCCGGGCACGACTTCGATGCCGCGGGTATCGATGTGTCTAGTCCTGAAATAGGTTTACACCTATCTCACCCTAACGCCCGATGCACTGCATCGGGCGTTTTGTATTTTAAGGACAGGTGCGGGCGCTCT
>NZ_JBIUWN010000052.1:0-45041 GCF_044743485.1 Pseudomonas sp. NPDC087614
TGAAGCCGAAGCCTTTTTCATCGTTGAACCACTTAACGGTTCCGGTTTGGCGATTAGACATGGTGTAACTCCTTGAACAAAGATAACTGCGACGCAGGAAGAACCCTGGCCGAGACTGAGTGCAAAGAGCAGGAAAAATTCTTGTAGATGGTTGGATCGAAATTCAACATATCGTGTAGAGATTCTCAGTGACACAAGCAGCACAGTGGCGCCACCTTAACCCTTTTTCCCGAACGTGCCAATGCTTCTTGCGAAGGTTTCTCTGTTTTAAGGATCAGCGGTGCGACAGTTCGTCGCCAGAACCCGTATTTTCAGCGTGTTCGGCGAGAATTGCAGCGCGCACTTTGAACCCGGCGGCGCGCCCGGTAAGATGCCGGACAGAATTTTTCCACCTCGCTATTCAGGACACCCGCCATGAGCATCAAATCGGACAAGTGGATTCGCCGCATGGCGCAGGAACACGGCATGATCGAACCGTTCGTCGAGCGCCAGATGCGCGGCAGCGACGACAGCCGGGTGATCTCCTACGGTGTGTCGAGCTACGGCTACGATGTGCGTTGCACCAGCCACTTCAAGGTGTTCACCAACATCAATTCGGCCATCGTCGACCCGAAAAACTTCGACGCTGGCAGCTTTGTCGATATCCACAGCGATGTCTGCATCATTCCACCGAACTCCTTCGCGCTGGCCAGCACGGTCGAATACTTCCGCATTCCGCGCAACGTATTGACCATCTGCCTGGGTAAAAGCACCTACGCGCGCTGCGGCATCATCGTCAACGTCACGCCGCTTGAGCCGGAGTGGGAGGGCCACGTGACGCTGGAGTTTTCCAACACCACTAACCTGCCGGCGAAAATCTACGCCAACGAAGGCGTGGCGCAGATGCTGTTCCTTGAGTCCGACGAGGAATGTGAAGTGTCCTATAAGGATCGCGGCGGCAAGTATCAGGGCCAGCGTGGCGTCACTCTGCCGCGTACCTGATCGTCCATCCGGCGGATGTCGGGAATTCTTTGGCGGGCAGACACTCTATGGGGTGTACTGCCCGTTTTTGTTTCTGGCAAAACGGGCCTTCGCTGAGGAGTGTTCCATGAAGATCGATCCGCATATCACTGCCGAACTGGCAAGGCTTGAGCCCAATCAGGTTGGCGTTTTAGCCTGGTCCTTGTTGGCACACCCGACCCTGAGCATGGCGGGGGGAATTCCCGGTCAGCCCGATCCTGATACCCCCAACGAACAACCGACCGAGCCGGGTGAGCCGACGCGTCCCGACGAGCCGCCACCGGCGCCAGTTGCCTAACTCAGATGCGATGGCCCGTCATTTGAAGTCCTCGAAGGCTTCAACTGACGGGCCATACTTCGTTATCACCGATGACAAATATCCTGCAGTTGTCATCTCGTTTGATCGCATAACCACCGGTGAACGCGCCGAACGCCGGCATCAAGCTGACGCGTTCGCCCACGCTGAAACACGCCAAACGCAAACTCTGCCGGCCCTTGCCATGCAGCCGATAAACCGGGTGCACATGACCGGCCAGCACATGTCTTTCGGGATGAGGAATCGGTTCATGCTGCAAGGCAAATGGCCCGAGCAGCATCGGTTCTGCAACCACTCTGATGTTAAGCGCCGCTGGTGGATCGCCCGCACGTTTGTCGTGATTGCCACGGATCAGCGTCATCGGCAGATCCGCGTGGCGAGCTCGCCATTGCGCCAGCGCGTTCAATGTGCTGGGCGAATGAGAGCCCGGACCATGAAGGAAATCACCCAGAAAAATGAGTTGCCGACAGGGATGCTGGCTCAGCAGTCGATCGAGCATCGCGATATTGCTCGCCGTCGTGCCTTGCGGAACGGGCTGCCCGAGGCTGCGATAGGCGCCAGCCTTGCCAAAATGGACATCGGCGATGAGCAGCGCCTGTTGTGCCGGCCAATACAGGGCTTTTTCCGGCAATAGCCAGAGTTCTTCACCGGCCAGATGCACAGGGTAGAGCGTACTCATCAGCGTTTGCCCGTGTCGGCAGATTGCTCCAGGTCGCCGACCATCCGTCTGATACGGTCAGCGAGTTTTTCCGAACTCATGCGCTCGCGCATACGTTCCACCAAGAGGGGAAACCCCAGGGGCGTAGGGCGTTTGATCCGGTGCATGTCCAGTTTCATTCCTTGGAGGCGCTCCAGCGTCTGTTCCAGCCTGCGAATATCCAGTTCTTCACGCAGGACTTCTTCCCCGGCTTGCGCCAGCAGCAGATTGTCACGGTCATATTGTTTGAACACTTCGAAGAATAATCCGCTGGAGGCTTGCACCTGGCGGGTACTTTTCGGTGCGCCTGGAAAACCGGCGAACACCAGTCCGGCGATCCGGGCGATTTCCCGAAAGCGCCGCAAGGCCAGTTCTCCGGCGTTGAGACTGGCCAGAACGTCGGCTAACAGATGATCGCAAGTGAATAACGCCTCGTTCAGGTGTTCTGCCCAATCAACCGGCGTGGCGCTGAGCAATTCCAGCCCGTAGTCATTGACGGCAATCGAGAATGTCAGCGGCTGACGCTCACTGACGCGCCAGGCCAGCAGGCTTGCAAGCCCCAGATGCACTTGTCTTCCGGCGAACGGGTAGAGAAACAGGTGCCAGCCTTCACGGGATTTCAGCGCTTCGGTCAGCAGGTGGCGGGTCGTGGGCAAGCCAGAGGCGCGCGCCTGCGTTTCCAGCAGGGGGCGCAGTGCCTGCATTTCCGGACCGGCAAACTCACCTTGCGCGGCGGCGCTCAAGCGCGTCACCACCGCTTGCGCCAGTTCACTGGAAAGCGGCATGCGTCCGCCGTTCCAGCGTGGTACGGCGGCTTTTTTAGCGGCGCTGCGTTTGACGTAAGCGGTCATGTTTTCCACGCGCACCAGTTCCAGCAAACGTGCGGCGAACAGAAAACCATCACCCGGTTTAAGGCGGGCAATGAAGCCTTCTTCGACGCTGCCCAATGGCTTGCCTGCGCCGCCCTTGCTCCAGAACTTCAACTGCATGCTCGCGTCGCTGACGATGGTGCCGATGCTCATGCGGTGCCGCCGCGCCAGTCGCGCATCGGGCACGCGCCAGACACCATGCTCATCCGGTTCGACCCGGCGGTAATCCGGATAAGCCGTCAGAGACATGCCGCCATGGCGTACGAAAGCCAGCGCCCATGCCCAATCGACGGGTGTGAGGTCGCGATAAGCCCAAGCGCCACGGACTTCTTCGTACAACGCTTCGGGTATAAATCCGCCCCCCAGTGCCATGCTGACCACATGCTGCACCAGCACATCCAGCGGTTGATGCGGCGACCATCGCGGTTCAATTTGTCTTTGCTCCACGGCATCGCGAGCGGCGGCGGCCTCGATCAGTTCAAGGCTGTGCGTCGGCACCAGCGTTACTCGTGAAGTGCGCCCCGGTGCGTGGCCAGATCGCCCGGCGCGCTGCATCAGACGTGCCACGCCCTTGGCTGAGCCGATTTGCAGCACGCGCTCTACCGGCAGGAAGTCCACGCCCAGATCCAGGCTTGAGGTACACACCACGGCTTTGAGTTGCCCGTCCTTGAGCGCCTGCTCAACCCAGTCGCGGGTGTCGCGGGACAGCGAACTATGGTGCAAAGCGATCAACCCGGCCCAGTCCGGGCGCGCCTCAAGCAACGCCTGATACCAGATTTCCGACTGCGCCCGGGTGTTGGTGAACACCAGGCTGCTGGCGCAGGCGTCGAGTTCGGCGACCACTTGCGGCAGCATCTTCAGACCGAGATGCCCGACCCATGGAAAACGTTCGATGGTCGGGGGGAGGAGGGTGTCGACTGTCAGGGATTTTTCGCTCTGGCCCTGAATACTCACGCCACCGCCCTGTGGGATCAGCACCTGTTCGGCGTGGGATTGATTACCCAGCGTAGCGGAGACGCCCCAGACGATCAGGTCGGCTTGCCAGTGGCGCAGGCGGGCGAGGGCCAATTGCAATTGCACGCCGCGTTTGTTACCGAGTAGTTCGTGCCATTCGTCGACAACCAGCATACGCAGGGTTGAGAGCGCAGTTTGTGCGTCAGCGCGGGCGAGCATCAGCGTCAGGCTCTCAGGTGTGGTGATCAGCGTGGTGGGCAGGCGTCGACTCTGACGGGCCCGTTCGCTGCTGGCGGTGTCGCCTGTGCGCAGGCCGATGCTCCAGGGAATGTGTAAATCATCGACAGGCATTTGCAGGGCGCGCGCAGTGTCGGCGGCGAGGGCGCGCATTGGCGTGATCCACAGCACGGTCAGCGGTTCGGCCAGCGGTTTGCGTTTGCGCGATGTTTCGACGGTTGGCGCGGATCTGGCGAAACGATTGAGTGCCGCAAACCACACGGCATAGGTTTTACCGGCGCCGGTGCTGGCATGGAGCAAACCGGATTCGCCGTTTTTGACAGCGGCCCACACCTGTTTCTGGAACGCGAAGGGCTTCCAGTGTCGGGCGCTGAACCAGGTTTTTGCGAGGTCGGGGGATTTCGCCATGCGGGCTGCGCGCATTCTGGAGGGGTTATTCCAGTGACCGCGGTGCCCGCTAACAAGTTTAATTTCGTCAGTAGCTCAATACCCTTGTGGGGGCGAGCCTGCTCGCGAAGACGTCGCCACATTCAACATCATCGTTGGCTGACAGATCGCTTTCGCGAGCAGGCTCGCTCCCGCAGGTTTTATGTGTGCAAATTATTTGAGGTTGCCGCTGAGGAATTGTTGGAGGCGCTCGCTTTTCGGATTGCCCAGCACGTCCTCAGGCGCGCCTTCCTCTTCGACCAGTCCTTGGTGCAAAAACAGGACCTGACTGGATACTTTGCGGGCGAAGCTCATTTCGTGGGTCACCATGATCATGGTCCGGCCTTCTTCAGCCAGCCCCTGAATCACCTTCAGTACCTCGCCCACCAGTTCCGGATCCAGCGCCGAGGTCGGTTCATCGAACAGCATGACTTCCGGCTCCATCGCCAGCGCGCGGGCAATCGCCACACGCTGTTGCTGGCCGCCCGACAGAAACGCCGGGTACTGATCCGCCACCCGCGCTGGCAGGCCGACCTTGTCCAGATAACGTCGGGCACGGTCTTCGGCTTCCTGTTTGCTGCAGCCCAGCACCCGGCGCGGGGCCATAGTGATGTTTTCCAGCACGGTCATGTGGCTCCACAGGTTGAAATGCTGGAACACCATCGCCAGGCGCGTGCGCAGGCGTTGCAGTTCATTGGCATCAGCCACATGCACGCCATGGTGGTCGGTGACCATGGCAATCGCTTGGTCGTCGAGACTCATCGCGACTTGATTGGGTTGTTCGAGAAAATTGATACAGCGCAAAAAGGTACTTTTGCCCGAGCCGCTGGCGCCGATCAGGCTGATCACGTCGCCAGTCCTGGCCTTGAGCGAAACGCCTTTGAGCACCTGATGGTCGCCATAGCTTTTGTGCAGGTTTTCAACGGTCAGTTTGTACATGGGACAGACATCCTCAAGGCGAAAGTAGGTAGCCGCTGCGATAGGCTTCAGCGCCCGCGACGTGGGCGATCACCATGCCGGCCGTGGCCATGCGCCGCAATGAGCGGGCGTACATCAAACCGGCAATGGTGCAATGAATGGGCGTGACCCGGTCGTTGATCGGGTCAATGATTTCGGCGATCTGCTGACCAGCCTCCAGGTATTGCCCCGCAGTGGCGCAATACACCAACAGGCCGCCGACTGGCGTGATCACCGGTTCCACCCCGGCCAGCGGCGTGGCGGGGAACGGCAGTGGCGGCTGCGGCTTGGTTTCGCCAACGATTGCATCGAACTGCACCAGATAATCGAGCAGCGCCTGGCAGTCGCGGCTGGCCATCGGGTGATTGACATCGCCCTGGCCGCGCAACTCCACGGTCACCGAGAAACTGCCCAGCGGAATCTCGAAGTGTTCGCCGAAACGTTCTTTGAGTTGCCACCAGAGCAGGGTGAAGCATTCATCGAACGACTGACCGCCGGAATCGGTGGCCAACAGACTGGCCTGGGATTCGATGTAACGCGCCAGAGGCTCGACCTGCGGCCACGCTTCGGGCGTGGTGTAGAGGTGAACCACCGATTCGAAGTCGCAATGCAGGTCGAGCACCATGTCCGCATCGCAAGCCAGCCGTTGCAGGATCAGGCGTTGGGATTGCAGTTGCGTACTGGCGGTCTGGCGGGCGAGGGCGCTGCGCAGGCTGGCGCGGATCAGCTCGAGGTTGCGCTGCGGGTCGTCGCTCAGTCTGGCCTCGATGTCGTTGCCGATTTCTTCGCTCAGGTCGACGAACCAGCGGTTGAAGTTCTGCCCGCTCTCCAGCTCGTAGCGGCCCAGCGGCACGTCCATCAGCACTTGTTCGAGGCCAACCGGGTTGGCCACCGGCACCAGCACGATTTCGCTGCGCAGGCGCCCGGCGGCTTCGAGCTCCTTCAGGCGCTGCTTGAGGTGCCAGGCCACGAGCATCCCAGGCAGTTCGTCGGCGTGCAGCGAAGACTGGATGTAGACCTTGCCTTTGGCCTGCTCCGGGCCGAAGTGAAAACTGTGAATCTGTCGTGCGGTCCCCGGCAGCGGGGCCAGCAAGTCATGTATCTGGTGGCGCATTTGAGCTAAGTCCTAGTGGGTCGGCCCGAGGAAGGCCAGCCATCGGCGTTCGGCGAGGCGGAACAGGCCGACCAGTGCGAAAGTAATGGTCAGGTAGATCAGCGCGGCGATGCCGAACGACTGAAACGTCAGGAAGGTCGCCGAGTTGGCGTCCCGGGCCACTTTCAAAATGTCAGGGACGGTCGCGGTGAAGGCCACGGTGGTCGAGTGCAGCATCAGGATCACTTCGTTGCTGTAATAAGGCAACGAGCGGCGTAGCGCCGAGGGCATGATCACGTAGGCATACAGCTTCCACCCTGTCAGCCCGTAAGCTTTGGCCGCTTCGACTTCGCCGTGGTTCATGCTGCGAATCGCCCCGGCGAAAATCTCCGTGGTGTAGGCGCAAGTGTTCAGGGCAAAGGCCAGAATGGTGCAGTTCATCGCATCGCGAAAGAAGCTGTCGAGAATCGGCTGCGCGCGCACGGCGGCCAGGCTGTAGATGCCGGTGTAGCAAATCAGCAACTGGATATACAGCGGCGTACCCCGGAACAGGTAGGTGTAGAACTGCACGGGCCAGCGGATGTAGAAGTGCGTGGAGACCCGAGCGATCGACAGCGGAATGGATGCGAAGAATCCGATGAAGATCGAGGCGCTGAGCAGCCACATCGTCATCGCCAGCCCGGTGATGTTGTTGCCGTCGGTATAAAGGAAGGGTTTCCAGTATTGCTGTAGAAGTTCGATCATCGTACGGCCTCCCGGGAGCCGGCGGCATAACGGCGTTCGAGCCTGCGCAGGATGATGTTCGAGGCGCTGGTGATCAGCAGATAGATCAACGCGGCGAGTACCAGAAAGTAGAACAGTTGATAGGTGCTTTTGCCGGCGTCCTGCGCGGCTTTGACCAAATCGGCCAAGCCGATGATCGACACCAGCGCGGTGGCCTTGAGCATCACCATCCAGTTGTTGCCGATGCCGGGCAGGGCGAAGCGCATCATCTGCGGGAACACCACCAGGCGAAAACGCTGGCCGCGTTTGAGGCCATAGGCGGTGGCCGCTTCAACCTGGCCGCGTGGCACCGCGAGGATTGCGCCACGGAAGGTCTCAGTGAAATACGCGCCATAAATGAAGCCCAGGGTCAGGACCCCGGCGCTGAACGGGTCAATCTCGATGTAATCCCATTCCAGGTAGTCGGTGAGCAGGGTCAACCAGGTTTGCAGGCTGTAGAAAATCAGCAGCATCAGCACCAGGTCGGGCACCCCGCGAATGAGCGTGGTGTAGAGCTGGGCGGGCAGGCGCACCAGTTTGACTTTTGACAGCTTGGCACTGGCGCCGATCAGACCGAGCAGCACGGCCACCAGCAGCGACATCGCCGATAATTTGATGGTCATCCAGGTGCCTTCCATCAGCAAAGGACCGAAGCCCTTGAGGCTGAAGGCAGAGAGCCCCAGATTTTGTAAGAGGGTTTCAAACATAAATCAGCAACCTGAGCGGGTGGAAAAGGCGCCCATCGAGTGATGGGCGCCGGGGTGTTATTTGCCGCTGTACAGATTCAGATCGCCAAAGTGTTTCTTCTGGATGGTGGCGTAGGTGCCATCATCGTGTAACGCTTTGATACCTTTATCCAAAAGTGCCTTCAGCGCAGTGTTACCTTTCTTAATACCGACAGCAGTTTTGGCTGGCAGCAATTCGCTGTCCACTGGCTTGCTGACGTCATAATCGGCGCCCTGTGGCGACTTCAAAAAGCCCAGTTCGGCTTGCAGCATGTCCTGGATGCCAGCGTCGAGACGGCCGGACGTCAGGTCGGAATACACCTGATCCTGGTTTTGATAGGCCTGGGTTTTCACGCCTGCCTTGTCCAGAACGGCTTTGGCATAGGCTTCCTGAATGGTGCCTTGCTCGTAGCCCACGGTTTTGCCCTTCAGGGACGCCACGTCCGCTGTCACGCCAGAACCTTTCTTGAACACATAAGCGGTTGGACCGGAGAACAGTTCGCTGGAGAAGTCGATGACTTTTTCACGGGCCGGGGTCACGGTCATCGACGAGATCACACCGTCGAATTTATTGGCCTTGAGGCCCGGAATCATGCCGTCGAAGTCACTTTCGACCCACTTGCACTTGACCTTCAGTTCGGCGCAGATCGCGTTGCCCAGGTCGATGTCGAAGCCCACCAGGCTGCCGTCGGCCGCTTTCGACTCAAACGGTGCGTACGAAGGGTCAACGCCAAAGCGCAACTCTTTGTATTCCTTGGCCAGCGCGGAGCCGGCGGCCATGCACAACGCCAGTGCAGAAAGGGTCAGCAATGCTTTTTTCATTATTCAATCCCTAAGAACCAATATGAGCGCTTGTGGCGCAGAATTATTGTTACTGGAACGCGTACGACCTATTAAAAGTAGCAATTTCCGAACCACAGTCCCGAACAAGTGTTTTAAAAGGTTGGGGAAGGGAGAGGAGAGAGTGATTGGTGCACAGAAACGGGCATCGTAAATACCTTGCACCAAATCAGTTCAAATGGCGTCGACGCGCGGCGTGGTACTGATCCAGTCAGGCCAGCAGATCTTGCAGTGTTGCCAGACTGTCCGCTTCTTCTACGGTTTTGTCCTGGCGCCAGCGCAGCATCCTTGGGAACCGCACCGCAATCCCGCTTTTATGCCGTCGCGACAGGGCGATCCCTTCGAAACCCAGTTCAAATACCAGGCTCGGCTTGACGCTGCTGACCGGGCCGAACTTTTCCACGGTGGTCTTGCGTACGATGCTGTCGACTTCGCGCATCTCTGCGTCGGTCAGCCCGGAATAGGCCTTGGCGAACGGTACCAATGTACGTTGACTCGACTCCGGCGGCCCGTCCCACACGGCAAAGGTGTAATCGCTGTAGAGGCTGGCGCGCCGCCCGTGACCGCGCTGTGCGTAGATCAACACCGCATCGACACTGAACGGATCGACCTTCCATTTCCACCAAACGCCCATGTCCTTGGTGCGGCCGATGCCATACAAGCCGTCGCGTGCCTTGAGCATCATGCCCTCGACACCTAATCGGCGGGAGGCTTCGCGCTGGCGGGCGAGGTCAGACCAATCGGTGCCGGTCAGCACCGGCGAGGCGAGCAACACCGGGCTGTTGCAGCGCGCAATGACCTCTTCCAATTGGGCGCGGCGCTTGGCTTGCGGCTGGTTGCGCCAGTCTTCGCCCTGCCATTCAAGCAGGTCGTAGGCAAGCACCACCACCGGCACCTCCTGGAGAATTTTCCGGTCAAGGTTTTTGCGGCCGATCCGCTGTTGCAGCAGGGCGAACGGTTGCACCGCTGGCGGCTCTGGCGATTGCGGATCGAAGGCGTCTTCAGTGCTCGGGTGGGTGCTTTTCCACACCACGATTTCGCCATCGATCACCGTGCCATCGGGCAGGCCGTGTACCAGCGCATCAAGTTCGGGGAAGCGCTCAGTCACCAACTCTTCGCCCCGCGACCAGACCCACAAGCGGCTGTCACGCTTGATCACTTGCGCACGAATGCCGTCCCACTTCCATTCCACTTGCCAATGACTGGCAGGCCCGATCAGCCCTTCAAACGCTTCAACCGGTTGCGACAAAGCATGAGCAAGGAAAAACGGGTACGGCTGACCGCCGCGCTGGGCATGTTCATCGGCAGATTCTGGCGCGATCAATTTCAGATAGCTGGCGGCGTTCGGTCGGTTGGACTGATCGGTGTAACCGACCAGGCGTTGCGCTATGCGCTTGCTGTCCAAGCCGGCCATTGAGGCCAACGCCCGTGTCACCAATAGTTTCGACACGCCGACGCGCAAACTGCCGGTGATCAACTTGATGCACAACATCAGGCTCGGTCGATCCAGTTGCGCCCACAGCGCCGGCAGTTGCTTGGACAGGTAATCCGGGGTTTCACCGCGCAGCGGCAGCAATTTGTCCTCGATCCATTGCGCGAGGCCGGCATCGGAGCTGTGCGGATTTTCCGGAAGCACCAGCGAAATGGTTTCCGCCAGATCGCCTACCGATTGATAGCTTTCCTCGAACAGCCAGGGTTCCAGGCCGGACACCCCGACCGCACGTTCACGCAGGATGCGCACCGGGACCAGTTGCCGAGGGCGTCCGCCGCAGAGGAAGTACACCGCCCACGCCGCATCTTGCGGTGCTGCCTGGGCGAAGTAGGCTTGCATTGCCGCCAGTTTGGCGTTGCTCGACGTGGTCGCGTCGAGCTCGGCGTACAACTCGGCGAAGGCTTTCATGCAGACGTCTCGGCAATGGTCGGTTCGACGGTGATGTTTTCGTCTTCGTCATCGCCGTATTCGGTGTTGAAGCCTTGAGCATCCAGACCTTGTTCACGCAGATGGCGCACCAGGACGCCTATCGAGCCGTGGGTGACCATCACCCGTTCGGCGCCGGTCTGATTGATCGCCCAGAGCAGGCCGGGCCAATCGGCGTGATCGGACAGCACGAAACCGCGATCGACCCCGCGCCGTCGGCGGGGGCCGCGCAGGCGCATCCAGCCGCTGGCGAAACCGTCGCTGAATTCACCGAAACGCCGCATCCAACTGCTGCCTCCAACCGAGGGCGGAGCAATGACCAAGGCCTGGCGCATGATCGGGTCGTTCTTTTTCAGGTCGCCGGCATAGATCGTCGGCGGCAGGTACACGCCAGCGTCGCGGTAAACCCGGTTCAGCGGCTCCACAGCGCCGTGGCTGAGGATCGGGCCGAGTGTTTCATCGATGCCATGGAGAATCCGTTGGGCTTTGCCGAATGAGTAACAAAACAACACGCTGGCTTTGCCGGCGGCGATGTTGGCCGACCACCATTGATTGATCTCGCTGAACACCTGTGCCTGCGGCTGCCAGCGGTAGATCGGCAGGCCGAAGGTCGATTCGGTGATGAACGTGTGGCAGCGCACCGGTTCGAATGGCTGGCAGGTGCCGTCCGGCTCGATCTTGTAATCGCCCGACGCGACCCAGACTTCGCCGCCGTATTCCAGACGTATCTGAGCCGAGCCGAGTACGTGGCCAGCCGGATGAAAGCTCAATGTGACGCCGTGATGAGTCAGGCGCTGACCGTAAGCCAGGGTTTGCAAGTGGATGTCCTGGCCGAGGCGGGCGCGCAGGATGCCTTCGCTGGCGCTGCTGGCCAGGTAATGCTGGTTGCCGGTGCGGGCGTGATCGCCATGGGCATGGGTGATCACCGAGCGTTCGACCGGCCGCCACGGGTCGATGTAAAAATCCCCGGCGGGGCAGTACAAACCTTCAGGGCGGGCGATAACAAGATCCATGTCGTTACCAGAATGGAGGGCTTGTTAGCTATGAGGTTTGGGCGTGCTCAGAAGTTCTATGGATTTTTCAGTGCGTGGGGACAAAGCCAATGTGGGCTTGTTCGCGAGGGTGTCGTGTCAGTCGAGATATTTCGTAATGACACAGCGCTTTCGCGAGCAAGCCCGCCACAGAGGGACGGCGTTTTATTTACCCGGCGTAAGGGTCAAGCGCGTCTTGCCGTAAACCCGCTCAAAGTTCTGCGGTTGCATCGGCAAACCGATGTACTGGCCCTTGAGCCATGCATCAATCCCGTTGAGGTAATTCGGGCTGACCGGATTGCCCGACTGGCCCGTACCGTTTTGCCCCATCAGCGGTTCGGTCTGGCCGAAGTCGACGATAAACCGCATCGACGGCGCATGGGTCGTGTTGAAGTCCTGCCCCCAGTTAAACGCCGCCGTGTTCAACGTCGTGTGATCGCCGCCCGCCGCCAGCGGCCCACGAACGGTCTGGCCATCGGCATTCTTCCACGCGTAGCTGTGCAGTTTGCCCCACTGCCAAGCCTTGTGATCGCCACCCAACAGACTGTCGCCGGCGGTAATCGCTGCGGCCAGGCTGCGGGCGAGAATCAGCGCTTTATCCTCTTTCTGCGCCGTGCGAATGTCATCCCAGAACGGACTGTCCTCGCGTCCCAGCAGATGATCAGCCTGGGCTGTGTAGGATAAGTTGCCATTGGCAATAAACGCTTTCCACGCCGGGCTGGACTCGGGGCCGAGTTCGTCGAGGAAGATCTGTTTCATGCTTTCTTGCAGGAACAGTTCGTAGATCGCCGCGTCGGCGGACGTCGGGCTGAGCTTGCCGTCGAACGCCATCAACCGGCTAAAGGCTTCGCGGGCCTTGCCGCGTTCAATCGGCGGCAAAGCGTCGATGGCCTGTTTCAGCGATTGTTTCATGCCCGGTGCTTCGAATACCTTTTTCAGCTTGGCGGCGAACGTGGTGGTCTGGTCGTATTGCATGGCAATCACGCTGCGACTGTCGTGTTTGCCGCTGCCGGCCAGTTCGGCCAAGCGTTCGCCACGCTCCGGCGCGGCCCAGGAGTTGGACAACTGCATGCCGTAACCGTGGGGGATGACACGCTGGTTGGCGGTGCCGAGCCAGCCCTGTGCCGGATCCTGATCGTAGGGATGTAGCATGGGGTCGGCGTAGCCGTCCCAATCGTAACGGCCTTCCCAGCCCGGCGATGGCAGCAGGCCTTCGCCTTCACGACGGTTGGGGAAACGCCCGGTGACTTGCCAGCCGATGTTACTGGCGTCGGCGAACACCAGATTCAGGGCGATCGCGCGGATTTCCCGGCTCGCGTCCGAGGCGCGCTCAACATTCTGCGCACGGCTCAGGTCAAAAAACGCGTCCAGGGATTTGTCGTCGGTAAAACTCGGCGTCTGCAAGGCCAGGCCAAAACCGTTGCCTTGTGCCGCCGCCTGAGCGCTATTGAGCAGGGCACCGTGACGGGTTTCGTACACTGCTTCGCGAATCGGCCGCTGGCCTTTGACGAAGTAGGTTTCGTTGCGCACGCCCAGCGGCTGCCATTTGCCGTTGACCTCGTAGGTCAGGCTGCTGCCCTGGCGGCGGATCTTTTCCAGAAACAGGTCCTGGTTGTCGCCGAGCACGCTGCTCAGGCTCCACGCCACTTTGCCGTTGAAGCCCCCGAGGACCATCGGCAAACCGGCGACGGTGACGCCGGCGGCCTGATATTTCGGCGCGCGGATCTGTACAAAGGTCCACAACGACGGCGCGGCCAGCGGACCGTGGCTGTCGCTGGCCAGCAGGCTTTTGCCGCTGCGGCTGCGTTGCGGGGCCATTGCCCAGTTGTTCGAAGAGGTGGCGCCGAGCAGGTTCAGTGCCGATAGCTGCTGGCTGGTGTTACTCAGTTCGTTCAGGCCCGGTATTTGCCCGTTGAGCTTGAGCCCTTTGAGCTTGTCGGCTTCAGCCAGCGGCAGGTTCTCGTCTGGTGCGGAGGGGGTCAGCCAGGCAAGTTTGTCGGTGGTCATGGTTTGCGCCAGGACCAGCGACGAGATCTCTTGCGGCAGATTGGCCGACTGGCTGAAGTTCAGCAGTGCAAAAATCAGCGCCGAATCTTCCGGTTTCCAGTATTCAGGCTTGTAACCGCTGGAGGCGAGATCCCCCGGCAATTTGTCGGCGTAGCGGAACAGGTAGGCGTTGACGCCCCGGGCATAGACTTCGAAGAAACGCTTGAGCCGTGGCGACGAGGCTTTATACAACTCGCCGGCACTTTTCTTCAGGTTGACGGCGCGCATGTAGCGGTCGGCATCCAGCATCGAGGCGCCAGACATTTCCGCCAGACGGCCCTGAGCCAACAGACGCAGCGTGACCATTTGGTTGATGCGATCGCTGGCATGCACGTAGCCGAGGCTGAACAGCGCGTCATGGAAGCTGTTGCTTTCGATCAACGGCATGCCCATGGCATTGCGCCGCACCGAAACGTTCTGCGCCAGCCCCTTGAGCGGTTGCACGCCGGAGGTGGGTGGGAGGCTGTCCTGAGCGTTCCAGGCCTGGCAACCGGACAGGCCCAAAACACTGGCCACTGCTGCGGCAACGCCGAACCGGGGAAGAAAATGTGTAAGGGCTGGCGAGGCCATGGCAAAGCTCCTGCGGGGGGTAGCGTCAGTAAAGGCGCTACGTTAGTGAGCAGGAGGATGCCGCGCAAGCGGGGGCGGGGGTTATTTCCAGATTTATGGCGGACGGTAAACCCCGGCATCAGGTCGTCCCGTGTGCGTTCGATCGCTTGCTTTGAGGAAGGGGGGGATGCTCAAGTGCACATTATTCAATGAACCGCGTGAGAGAAATCGCCATGGAGCTTCAGGCCAACGCCGCACTGATCATCATCGACCAGCAAAAAGGCATCCTGCATCCGCGCTTGGGGCGGCGCAATAATCCTGACGCTGAAGCGCGAATCCTTGATTTGCTGGGCATTTGGCGTAGCAGTGGGCGACCGGTGATTCATGTGCAGCACTTGTCGCGCTCGCCGGAATCAGTGTTCTGGCCCGAGCAGTCCGGAGTGGAGTTTCAGGCAAGGTTTATGCCGCAGGACGGCGAGTGGCTGATTCAGAAACAGGTCCCGGATGCATTTTGTGGCACGGGGCTGGAGGCGCGGTTGCGTGAAGCGCGGATCGCACAGGTGATCATCGTTGGCGTGGCGACCAACAACTCGGTGGAATCCACCACGCGCACGGCGGGCAATCTGGGGTTCGAGGCGTGGGTCGCGGAGGATGCGTGTTTCACCTTCGACCAGGCCGATTATTTCGGTACGGCGCGTTCAGCCCAGGAGGTACACGCGATGTCGCTGGGGAATCTGGATGGGGAGTATGCGACGGTGGTCAGTTCAGGCCGGATTCTGGCTATCGCCTGAGAAACCTGTGGGAGCTGGCAAGCCCGCTCCCACAAGGATCGCGATGCAAACAAAAATGGCGACTGACGTTGATTAACCTGTAGGCGTGAGCCTGCTCGCGATGGCGACTTTCAGGCAAAGAAGATCTGCGCCCGAGGCATCAGGCGCCGTGGCACTTCTTGAATTTCTTGCCGTTGCCGCATGGGCAAGGGTCGTTGCGGCCGACGTCTTTCAGGGCGTTGCGCACCGGTTCCTGGTGGGCGTGGCCGCAGTTCGGGCCGTGGACATGGCCATGGTCGTGATCGTGGTGATGGCCATGATCGTGGTTGCAGTCAGGGCCATGGACATGAGGTTGCTGAGTCATCGGTGTTGCTCCGGAATTAAATCGGCGGGGATTATCACGCCATTGCGCTCAAGGTGCACGTAGTGGGCGATGAATAAACCGGTTTCCATGTCGCCCTGCAGTCGGTAAGGAATCTGCTGGTTCGGCCTTTTCAGCATTTTCACCACCTCTTTGACCTGAGGCCACAGGTTGGTGCGAATCGGCACTTTGTAGAAAGCGCTGCGTTTGGCCCCGACAGTGATCCAGCGTTCATACGCACCCTCGGTCAGCAGCATGTCAGCCAAATGGATGCGGTATTCCAGGCCGCGCACGGTCAAGTCACTGCTGTTGGGGTTGTCGATGCGAAAGTGCAGGATGAATTTCTGCTCAAGTAACCTGGCGCGCACCACTTCGACTTTGACCAGATGCACGGCGGGGTCGACGCTGACATCCCTGAACCACGAGGCGCAACCGCCCAGGTTCAGGATCAGCATCAGAGATAAAGCCTGAAATGTGCGCCGTTGACTGAGCATCGCGTAAAACTCCCTTTCGCCTCAGTCTAGTCGCCGGCGGATTTACACGCCGAAATACCCCGCGCAGCACTTTTTAAACTTCTGTCCGCTGGCGCATGGGCAACTGTCATTACGGCCCAGCTTCAATTGCACAGTCGGGTCGATGAAGTACCAGCGCCCGGCGTTCTGTACAAACGAGGAGCGCTCGCGGTGACTGTGTTCGCCCTGGCTGTCATGCCAGCGTGCGGTGAAGGTGACGAAGGCATGTTCCGGCTGGCCGCCGAAGACTTCCGAGTTTTCGACGTCGAGGCCCAGCCAGGTGCTTTGTGCGCTCCAGGCGCTGATCGACTGACGATCAAGGCCCGATTGCTGGGCGGGCAGGGTGGTCGCCACCAGATAGTCGATCAGCCCCAGCACATAGGCGCTGTAACGCGAGCGCATCAAGGCTTCGGCGCTCGGCGCCGGGAGGCCGGCGTGATAGTGACCGCAGCAGGCATCCAGCAGATTGCCGCTGCCGCAAGGGCAAATAGCTGTACTCATTGCATTACCACCAGTATTTCCCGAAGTTTTCCGGATTGGCCCAGAACCGTGAATTCAGCCAGTCGGGGACTTGTTTGTAGTCAAGCAGGTCGTAGGTGAACAGGGTCAACACTTGATCGTCACGCTGAAAGCGCTCACTGGCTTGCAGTGCCAGTGAGTAAAAATCAGTCTCCTGCCAGCCACTGGCCGACAGATCCGCCATTACCGCGATGCGGCTGGCGTTGAGGTTGCGAATCCCGCCCAGAAGATTCAGGCCGTCACGCTTGGGCAAATGTTCCAGGCAATCGACCACCAGTGCCAGGTCGAAGCGCTGTGCCGCCAGTTCGGCAGGCAAGGTGCCGGGTTCGGCGTGGGCGACGCAGCAGTCCGGGTGCGCTTGTTTGAAAGCGGCCAGCGCCGGAAACTCGCTGGCGCCGATCAGCAGCAAGCGCGCCGGGGCGTAGCGATCCAGCAAAGCGGCCAACGCCTGTTGCGGCGTGCGGGAAGAAATGGCGACGTTCATCGAGGCTCCTCAATCAGACCGCCAAGACTAGCCTGCCTGACGGCGGCGGCAAAGCGTGGTGTGCCGCCGGTTTGCGGCCAATGCGCCAAAGTCCTGTGAACTCGGTCGCAAACAGCCATGGCCTATTGCTGGCGGAGATTAAAACTCCGGTCTTTACTCCCTGAATCGGTTCTAAGCCGATCCCTCAGGAGAAAACCAGATGAGCATAGTTCGGACAGCGTTACCCTTGATTCTGTTAACCAGTGTGTTGACTGGTTGTGCAGGTTTGCAGAAAACCGACTGGCCGACCTGTGCGGCGGTCGGTGGCGTCGTCGGTGCCGGTCTTGGTGCCACCGAGAGCTCCTCGTGGGCAGGTGGTGGTGCACTGATCGTCGGAGGCATGGCGGCGGCCTATTGCTGGGTTCATGGTGATGGCGATGAGGACGGCGATGGTGTGCCGGACAGTCGCGACAAGTGCCCGGGCACGCCTAAAGGCGTACAGGTCGATGCTGACGGCTGCCCTCCACCTGCACCGATGCCTATGGTCGAAGAAGCTGTAGTGGTCAAGGAAGAAACCATCGTCATTCGCGATGTCCACTTCCAGTTCGACAAAGCCACGCTCACGGGCTCTGATAAACAAGTGCTCGACAAGGTCGCCACACGTCTGAAGCAGGAATCCTCTACAGCGCAACTGACTGTGACCGGTCACACCGACAGCGTGGGCAGCGATGCCTACAACCAGAAGTTGTCTGACCGTCGTGCGCACTCGGTGGTGGAATACCTGATCCAGCAAGGTGTGCCGCGTGCCAGCTTCGTTTCGGTGTCCGGTATGGGTGAGATGCAACCTGTCGCCGACAACAAAACCGCTGACGGCCGTGCGCAAAACCGCCGTACCGAAATCAAAATCGTCCGCTAGACCTCTCGCATCCTCGGCTTGTGCAGTCGCGGATGCGGGTCTTTACTCCTGTGTAACCGGTATGGGCCGGTGACACAGGAGCTTTCAAAATGACTGTTTTCTCAAGGTCCGTCTTGCCGGTACTGCTGCTGGGCAGCTTGCTTACCGGTTGCGCTACTCACAGCGATGGCACTGCCCCCCTCAATCAACGTACCTGGCCGATCTGCAGCCTTATTGGCGGGCTGGTCGGTGGAGGTCTAGGCGCCATCGAAAGTGGTGGCTGGGCCGGTGGCGGCGCAGCGCTGGGGATCCTGACCGGCGGATTGATCTGTTATGCCCAGGATGGCGATGAAGACGGCGATGGCGTGTTCGATCGCCGCGACCGTTGCCCTGATACACCGGCCAATACGCCGGTCGATCACCGGGGTTGCCCACTGCCGCAATATCCGGTGACTGAAAAAGTACCGGAGCCTGCGCCTCAGACTGAAGTCATCACCCTGAGCGATGCCGGCGATGTACTGTTCGATTTCGACAAGTCCGACCTGACCCCGGCGGCCAAATCCCAGCTTGATACGCTGATGGATAAACTGCGCAATGCTGATGTGGTGAGCATCAAGGTGATCGGTCATACCGACAGCAAAGGTTCGGATGCCTACAACCAGGCATTGTCGGAACGACGCGCCAGCAGTGTGGCGGCGTACTTGCTGAGTCAGGGCCTGGCCCCGAACAAACTCACCAGTGAGGGGCGCGGCGAGAGCGAGCCGGTGGCCGATAACGCCACCGACGAGGGCCGCGCGAAAAACCGTCGAGTGGAGTTGCACATCAATCGTTAGGATGGCGCTGAAGTGCGCCAGCTAGAGCTGTCGGGCGACGATCTTCGTCGACCCGGCAGCGATTTGGCGGCCAAGCGAGTTTTTTTCATTTAACCCTCTGGCTTATCCCCCGTAGAAGCCGTTACTGTGCGTGCAAAGAATAATTCGCAATACAGGGGAGCGTATGAAAGTGTTTTGGGGGCTGGGGCGGTTATTGACCCTGCTGTTCTGCTGCGTGGTGCTGGTCAATCAGCTCATGCCGTTCGTACATCCGTTGCACCTGCTGGTCAATCTGGCCGGCGGTCTGCTGTTGCTGATCCATGTGCTTGAAGTGCTGTGCAACCGCAGCCTCAAAGGGCGCCCGCACCCTTGGCATGACCGTGGCCGCATCCTGCTGTTCGGCATCTTCCACCTGCAAACCATCCCGGCCCCGGCCGCTCCGGAGGCTTCTTCCCATGCGTAAACTCTGCCTGCTCGCTGCATTCATCAGCCCTTTGGCCTGTGCCCAAGTGGTCAGCGTCGAAGCCAACTCCCTGATGCGTCTGCCCAACACTGCCAACACCTTGCAGTTGGACAAGCTGGAAGTGGCCGATTACGGCACGTTGCTGATTCCACCGAATGTGACTGAGCTCAGCGTGGGTGAATTGCGCCTCGGTCATGATGCGCGTATCGCTATCGTCCCGGGTGAACAGGCTTTGGACATGAAAGTCGTTCGAGCCGAACTGAGTGATGGCAGCCAGATTACTGCGCGCGGTGCGCCGGGAACTTACGAAAAAGCTGCGCGTGCGGGGCGCAATCTGAATCTGCAATTCAAGGCACTGGATGCGCCGCAACTGGTGGTCGACGCTCGTGGCGGCCGCGGGACGCCAGGTTTTGTCGGTCTTGACGGTGGCAACGGTGAAGATCCGGGCTGCACCTGGGGTCAGGCCGGACACGGTGCCGACGGTAGCGATGGCAGCGACGGTCAGCCGGGCGCACCGGGTGGGTTGGTGCGTCTGCAAGTGCCGCGTGAATTCCCGGCCGAACAGATCAAGATCAACGTTGCAGGCGGTGCCGGTGGGCCAGCGGGCGTTGGCGGCAAGGCCGGCAAGGGTGGCAAGTCCAAGGGCTGTCTGGTGTATCGCGCCGATGGCGGCAAGAGTGGCAAGGCCGGGGCGGATGGCCAGGCTGGACCGGTTGGGGCCGCTGGCTCGGTGACTGTTCAGCGCCTCTAAAGATCAACGCCAGTGTTGTGGCGAGGGGGCAAGCAGCCTCGCCACAACAGTGTCCAGCGCAAATGATGGGTACCGATCAAAACATCGGTCGTGCCGCCGCAACGGCCACCAGCACCAGCCCGACCAGCAGATTAATCCCCACCACCCGGCGAATTCGCCCCAGCACCGCCGCACCTGCCGGCCAGTCCTTGGCCTCAACCGCTTTACGCAACTCTGGCAGCATCAAGCCCTGAATCCGGATGAACAGCGCCGTCATCACCACATACAACCCGATCATCACCTGCACATATTTCGGCGCGGTCTCAAACCCGACCTGCTGAAGATGCAACATGCCCACGCCGCTGACCGGCAACACGATCACGGCAACCCAGACCCAGCGAAAAAAACCTTGAAACACTTCCACCCACAGCGTCAGCCGATTTGGCCCGTCCAGAGCCTTCACTGCCGCAGGACGCAAGATCATCCAGGCGAAAAACATACCGCCGACCCACACCAGAGCGGACAGGACATGCAGCGGATAAACGAGGCTAAAAGGTGTCATTGGGGCACTCCGTTCTGCGCGGGATTAATTAGCGGGGTATGATAGCCGCCATCTGAAACCACTGAAAATTTATCCAGCGTTTTTTTGCGCCCGACAATCCATGATCAGCACTGAACTCAAAACCACGATCCAGGGCGCCTACTCGCGTTTTCTTGAAGCCAAGAGCCTCAAGCCGCGTTACGGCCAGCGCCTGATGATCGCTGAAATCGCCAAGGTTCTCGGGGATATCGACACCGACGACGAAGGCCGGCGCAGTGGCGACCCCGCGATTGTTGCGGTGGAAGCCGGCACCGGTACCGGCAAAACCGTGGCCTACAGCCTGGCAGCGATCCCTACGGCCAAACTGGCCGGCAAGCGTCTGGTGATCGCCACGGCGACCGTGGCCCTGCAAGAGCAGATCGTCTACAAGGATTTGCCCGACCTGATGCGCAACAGCGGGCTGACCTTCAGCTTCGCGCTGGCCAAGGGGCGTGGCCGCTACATGTGCCTGTCCAAGCTCGACATGCTGTTGCAGGAAGGCCACGCACAGACGGCCACTGCCCAGCTTTTCGAAGAAGAAGGCTTCAAGATCGAGGTCGATGAGGCCAGTCAGAAGCTGTTCACCAGCATGATCGAGAAACTCGCCGGCAATAAATGGGACGGCGACCGCGACAGTTGGCCCAATGCCCTTGAAGACGCCGATTGGGCGCGCCTGACCACCGATCACAGCCAGTGCACCAACCGGCATTGCCCGAACTTCGGCCAGTGCGCCTTTTACAAGGCCCGCGAAGGCATGGGCAAGGTCGATGTGATTGTCACCAACCACGATATGGTGCTGGCCGACCTTGCATTGGGCGGCGGCGCTGTTTTGCCTGATCCGCGCGACACCATTTACGTGTTCGACGAAGGCCATCATCTGCCCGACAAGGCGATCGGCCATTTCGCTCACTACACACGTCTGCGCTCTACCGCCGACTGGCTGGAAACCACCGCCAAGAACCTCACCAAACTGCTGGCTCAGCATCCATTGCCGGGCGATCTCGGCAAGTTGATCGAACAGGTGCCGGAGCTGGCGCGGGAGATCAAGGCCCAGCAGCAGTTCATGTTCAGCGCCTGTGAGCAGATTGCCGATTTCAAACCCGGTGAAGATGTCGAGGGCCGTGAGCGCCCGCGTCATCGTTTCGTCGGCGGGGTGATTCCCGAGCACATGCGCGAAATGGGCATCGAGCTGAAAAAGGGCTATTCGCGTCTCAATGATCTGTTCACCCGCCTGACCGACCTGCTCAAGGAAGGCATGGATGGCGAGGTCAACATAGGCATCGCCAGCAATCAGGCCGAAGAGTGGTATCCGCTGTTCGGCAGCCTGTTGTCCCGTGCCTCGGGCAATTGGGAACTGTGGACGGCGTTCACCGCCGAAGATCCGGAAGACAGCCCGCCAATGGCGCGTTGGCTGACACTGGCTGAAAGCGGTTCGCTGTTCGATATCGAGGTCAACGCCAGCCCGATCCTGGCGGCGGAAACCTTGCGCCGCAGCCTGTGGAACGTGGCGTATGGTTGCCTGGTGACCTCCGCAACCCTGACCGCGCTTGGCACTTTCGACCGCTTCCGCATGCGCGCGGGCCTGCCGAAAAAATCCATCACCGCCGTGGTGCCGAGCCCGTTCCATCACGCCGACGCTGGCGTGCTGCGGGTGCCGGATCTGAAAGCCGACCCACGCGACGCCGCGGCCCATACCGCCGCAATCATCCGTGATTTGCCTGACCTGGTCGAAGGTTCGCGCGGTACGCTGGTGCTGTTCTCCTCGCGCAAACAGATGCAGGACGTGTTCGACGGCCTCGACCGCGACTGGCGCAAGCAAGTGTTCATTCAAGGCAACCTGTCGAAACAGGAAACCCTGAACAAGCACAAAGCACGGGTCGATGGCGGTGACTCCAGCGTGTTGTTCGGTCTGGCCAGTTTTGCGGAAGGTGTCGATTTACCCGGGGCTTACTGCGAACACGTCGTGATCGCCAAGATCCCGTTCTCGGTGCCGGACGATCCTGTGGAAGCGGCATTGTCCGAGTGGATCGAGGCCCGGGGCGGCAATCCGTTCATGGAAATCTCCGTGCCCGACGCTTCGTTGAAGCTGGTTCAGGCTTGCGGCCGTCTGCTGCGCACCGAAGAAGATCGCGGCACCATCACGTTGCTGGATCGGCGACTGGTGACCCAGCGTTACGGCAAGGCGATCCTCAATGCGTTGCCGCCTTTCCGTCGTGAAATATCCTGAGACATCGGTGGGCCGTTTTGCCCGCCGCGTTGTCTATCTCTCTGCCATCGCGTTTCCATTGGCCTTTGTTGGTCGCTAGGGAGAACTCCGTTCTTATGATCCGCCGTTCGTTGCCTGCCGTGTTTGCCTTGCTCTTTGCTGCCCCGTTGCTGGCGGCGCCTGCTGGTCAACAGACCCTGTTCAATTTTGTCCGTCCCGCTGACGTGGTGAAAGTCGCGACCGAAAACGCTGACCTGCCGCAAGCCAATGCCGAACAAACGGCTGAAGGTGAAGTGCTGCGTCGTGTGACGTTCAACCCGGTGGCCCGCCCGACCTTGCGTCTGACGCCACAAACCGGCGCTTGGGACTGGTCACAATCGGGCATGATGACCCTGCGTTTGCAGAGTGCAATGAACTGGGCCGTGACGGTTTATGTGCAGATCCAGAGCAACAACGGGCAGACGCTGACCAGCCGCGTCGATTTGCCGGCCGGCCCTGCACAAACCCTGTTGGTGCCGCTGGTCGCCACTTCACCGCTCAGCCAGGGCATGAAAGCCGGGCCGCCGATGCCGATGCTGGTCGAGGGTCAGCGAATATTGCTGGCCAGCAGCAGCGGCGAGATTGATCGCAGCCAAGTGGTGTCGGTGAGCTTGTCGATGGATCAGCCAAAAGTTGCCCAGAGCCTGTTGCTCGAGCGTTTCGGCGTGGAGGACGGCGATGCGGTCATGCGAGCGGTGTATAGCAATCTGGTCGACGCTTACGGGCAGTCGACCCGCAGCAAATGGCCGGAAAAGGTCAGTAATGATGAACAGCTCAAAGCCGCCGCCGGTAAAGAACAGCAACAGCTGAAAACCTGGCTGGCCCAGCGCGAAAAATCATCGCTGGACACGTTCGGCGGCTGGAACAAAGGCCCGGCGTTCAAGGCCAGCGGCTTCTTTCGCACTGAAAAGCGTGACGGCCGCTGGTATCTGGTGACGCCTGAGGGGCATCCGTTCTACTCCCTTGGCGTCAACACCGTCAGCCCGGAGGTCAACCAGACTTACGTTGCCGGTCGCGAGAACATGTTTGAAGCCTTGCCCAAACCTGACGAACCGTTGGCCGGGCATTTTGGCGAGGACGACCACCGTGGTGGCAATGGCGCCGATCAGGGCCGAGGTCATGCCAGCGGGCGTTGGTACGATTTTTACGGTGCCAACCTGCAGCGCCTGTATGGCGAACCGTGCAAGCCGGCCAGCGCCACCAAGGCTGGGGTCGCCGAGGCGGCCAAGGCGGGTGCGGCTGAGCAAAGCGCAGCAAACGCTGCAGAACCGCTCGCTACGTCTGAGCAGCCCAAGGCTGGCGTTGCTGAAGCGGCCAAATCGTCATCATCCAATCCGCCCGCTGCTGTGCCTTGCACCGCTTCGGTCGATGAACAGAAGTGGGTGAGCCACACCCTTGATCGCCTGCAAGCCTGGGGTTTCAACACCGTCGGTAACTGGAGCGCGCCGTCGCTTGGCAACGCCGCTCGCGTGCCTTACACCTTGCCGCTGTCTATCGTCGGCGATTACACCAGCATCAGCACTGGCAGTGACTGGTGGGGCGGTATGCCGGATCCGTTCGATCCGCGCTTTGCCATGGCCACCGAGCGCGCCGTGGCCATCGCTGCCCGCGATCACCGCGACGATCCATGGCTGATCGGCTACTACGCCGACAACGAGTTGGCGTGGGCCGGCCCTGGCGAGGATCCGAAATCCCGCTATGCGCTGGCTTACGGCACCTTGAAAATGACCACTGACGTGCCGGCCAAACGTGCGTTCCTCAAGCAGTTGCGCGACAAATACCGCAATCAGGCCGGGCTATCGAAGGCGTGGGGCATTGATCTGCCCGCGTGGGAATTGATGGAAGACCCGGGCTTCGAGCCGCCGTTGCCGAGCGCGGAACACCCGGAAATCGAGGCCGACTTCAAATACTTCCAGAAAGTGTTCGCCGACACCTATTTCAAGACCATTTCCGACTCGCTGAAATGGCACGCGCCGAACCAGTTGCTGCTCGGCGGCCGCTTCGCTATCAGCACCCCAGAGGCCGTGGCGTCCTGCGCGCAGTTTTGCGACGTGCTGAGCTTCAACATGTACACCCTCAAGCCGCAGGACGGTTATGACTTCGCCGCCCTGGGCGCCCTGGACAAACCGGTGCTGATCACCGAATTCAACTTTGGCTCCACCGATCGCGGCCCGTTCTGGGGCGGTGTGACGCAATTGGCCAAGGAAGAAGACCGCGGTCCGGCGTACGCCAACTTCCTCAAACAGGCGTTGAGCGAACCTTCGATTGTGGGTGTGCACTGGTTCCAGTATCTGGATCAACCGGTGACCGGGCGCTTGCTCGATGGCGAGAACGGCCACTTTGGCTTGGTAGGCGTGACAGATCTGCCCTATCAGGATTTCGTCGAGACGGTGCGCAAGAGTAATTTGCAGGCGATTGATCAGTTGGGCAAAGAGGCTGGGAAAGCCGCGGCCGCGGCGGGTCATGAGGCTGAAGGTGGGCGAAAGGCTGAAGCCGGCAAAGGGCCAGGGCGGGGCGTAGGCCATGCGGGTGGGCATTCCGGCAACGGTCACTAGTCTTTACGTGCGCGTTAGCGCTCTTCGCGAGCAAACCCGCTCCCACAGGTTGTTCGTAAACTTTGTGGGAGCGGGCTCGCTCGCGAAGGCCTCGATTGTTGCACCACAGCATCAACCGTCCAGCCCATAGCTGTTCCCAAATCCCTCAAGGGCTGGAACAATGCGGGCCACTTTGTAGAGCGTTTTCGCGGGGGAGTTGCGGGTGCAGATTCAGGGACATTACGAGCTTCAATTCGAAGCGGTGCGCGAAGCTTTCGCCGCACTGTTCGACGATCCCCAGGAACGCGGCGCAGCGTTGTGCATTCAGGTCGGCGGAGAAACTGTTCTCGATCTCTGGTCCGGTACCGCCGATAAGGACGGCGCTGAGGCCTGGCACAGCGATACCATCGCCAACCTGTTCTCCTGCACCAAAACCTTCACCGCTGTCACGGCACTGCAACTGGTCGCCGAAGGCAAGTTGCAGCTCGATGTTCCGGTGGCCCGCTATTGGCCGCAGTTCGCCGCCGCCGGCAAAGAATCCGTCACCCTGCGCCACTTGCTCTGCCATCAGGCCGGTCTGCCGGCCTTGCGCGAACTGTTGGCGCCCGAAGCCCTTTACGACTGGCAAACCATGGTCGACGCCCTGGCGGCCGAAGCGCCGTGGTGGACGCCGGGCACCGGTCACGGGTACGCCGCGATCACATACGGCTGGCTGATCGGCGAATTGCTGCGTCGTGCTGATGGTCGCGGCCCTGGCGAATCGATCGTCGCCCGTGTCGCCAAGCCATTGGGCCTGGATTTCCACGTAGGCCTGGCCGATGAAGAATTCCACCGCGTGGCGCACATCGCTCGGGGCAAGGGCAATGCCGGCGATGCGGCCGCGCAACGTCTGCTGCAAGTGACCCTGCGCGAACCCACCGCCATGACCACCCGCGCTTTCACCAATCCGCCGTCGGTGCTCACCAGCACCAATAAGCCGCAATGGCGACGCATGCAGCAACCGGCGGCCAACGGCCACGGCAATGCGCGCAGTCTCGCCGGTTTCTACGCCGGACTGCTCGACGGCAGCCTGCTCGAAAGCGACATGCTCGAAGAGCTGACCCGTGAGCACAGTCTCGGCGAAGACAAGACCCTGCTGACCCGGACCCGTTTCGGCCTCGGCTGCATGCTCGATCAACCGGACGTGCCCAATGCCACCTACGGCCTCGGCCCAAGGGCGTTCGGTCATCCGGGGGCGGGCGGCTCCATCGGTTTTGCTGACCCTGAGCATGATGTCGCGTTCGGTTTTGTGACAAATACCCTTGGGCCATACGTCTTGATGGATCCGCGCGCGCAGAAGCTCGCGCGGGTGCTTGCCACTTGTCTATAAAGCATCAAAGGAGGTTCCAGGGCTGGAACCTCGACACGATTTTCGATTCAAAGCGACTGTTTATCCGGGCGATAGTGCTCTGATTTTTCATTACTTCATTTTGTGGATTTTCAATGTCATCTAAAAAGACGCTCGCCCTGGCCTTGTGTGTTGCGATCACCGGTTGCGCACAGACCCCGAAAAACGATGCGGACGGCAGCAGTTGGTGGCCGTTCGGATCTTCCGACAAGGTGGCGGCCAAAGAGCCGGCCCCGGCCCCGTTGAAGCCTCCCGCCACTGCCCCGGTTGCCAAAGCCGAGAGTAGCAACCCTTGGTACTGGCCGTTCGGTTCCGATGATTCGGCTACCAAAACTGAAGCAAAAAACGAAGCCAAACCGGCCGCCGTGGCCAAGGCTGACGCTGAGGCGGGCGGTAAATGGTGGTGGCCGTTCGGCGGCAAGGATCAGAACACGGCCAAAATCGTGCCGATGCCTGACCCGAAAATCACTCAGGCCTGGCTCGACGATTATGAGCCGCGCCTGCGCGAAGCGGTCAAGGACAGCAATCTGCAACTCGAGCGTCGCGACAACGTGCTGGTCGTAACGGCGCCGGTCGAAGGCTCGTTCAACCCGGATCGTCCCGCCATGCTGCTGCCGGTCACCCTAGGCCCGTTCACCCGCGTTGCGAAAATCCTCGAAGCCGATCCGAAAACCGCCGTGCTGGTTCTGGGGCACAGCGACTCCAGTGGCGCCGCGCCCGCCAACGTCAAATTGAGTCAGGAACGTGCCCAGGCCATTGCGGCGATTTTCCGTCTCAGTGGCTTGCAACGTGATCGCCTGATGCTGCGCGGTATGGGTTCCGAAGCGCCGCGTGCGGCCAATGACAGTGCAGAGGGGCGTGCCCTGAACCGTCGTGTGGAACTGCTGGTCACTCCGCAGAACACCATGGTTGCGCTGTTGAGCAAGTACAACATGCCGGCGCCGAGGCCAGTGACCCTGGTCGCTAAGCAGGACGTCAAGCCAGCGGCCAAACCGGTGGCCCCGGCACCCGCGGCGAAGAAAGCTGCCGCACCGGCGACTAAAAAAGCGCCGGTCAGGAAAGCTGCTGCCAAGGCGCCGGCGAAGAAAGCACCGGCCAAGGCTCCAGCCAAGAAAGCCGCTCCAGCCAAAGCCGCTGCAACAGACAAGAAAGTCGCAGCGACCGATACCACCAAAAAGTGATTCGCTAACGAAAAGGAATGCGCCATGACCCAGGCTCTGGCAGATATGCGTCGTGATTACACTCGGGATGGTTTGACCGAGGCTCAAGCCCCGCGGGAGCCGTTTGCGCTGTTTCACCAGTGGTTCGCTGACGCGGTGAAAACCGAGCAGGCGCCGGTGGAAGCCAACGCCATGACCCTGGCCACGGTTGATGCGCACGGGCGTCCGCATTGCCGCATTCTGCTGCTCAAGGGCTTGGATGAGCAGGGTTTCACCTTCTTCACCAACTACGACAGTGCCAAGGGCCAGCATCTGGCGGCCAATCCGTTTGCCGCCATGACCTTCTTCTGGCCGTCCCTTGAGCGCCAGGTGCGTATCGAAGGGCGGGTGGTGAAGGTCACTCCTGAGGAATCCGATGCGTATTATCAGGTGCGCCCGCTGGGCAGCCGTCTCGGTGCCTGGGCGTCGCCGCAGAGCCGGGTGATCAACGGGCGTGGCGAGCTGGAGGATTTACTCAAGGCTACCGAGCAGCGCTTCAGTGACACTCAGCCTGACTGCCCGGAACATTGGGGCGGTTACCGCCTGCTGCCCGAGCGCATCGAATTCTGGCAGGGCCGTCCGAGCCGTCTGCACGATCGCCTCAACTACCGCTTGCAGGGCGCCGACTGGATTGTTGAACGTCTGGCACCTTAAGCAGTCTACCGAGCGGGATAGCCTGCCGCAGCGGCCTCAAGCCATTGCGGCAGATCCCGACGCTTGATCTTCTGCGTCTGTGCCTGTTTCAATTTTTCGAGCATGAAGGCGCGTTTGCCTTCATCCTTGCCGGCCAGCGACAATGCCAGATCGCGATCCATCCAGCGTTTGATCCGCACGTAAAGCCACCAATGGAAGTACAGACCGGCAACGCTAGTGACGACAATGATCAAGTAATCCATGAAAATCCTTGGGTCGGCGGCGCAAGAAATGGAATTTGGCGCTAATGTTGGTGAGTTCGCAGGGCGCCTGTACCGGGCCTGAATGAAAGCAATTTTATCCGGGTTGCGCCGTGACAGGCGTCAAGCTGCGGAGTTTAATGATTACCTGTCCTTTGGAGTTGATGCTATGCGTAAGTCTGTTCTGCTGGTTGCTTCCTTTTCCACGATGGCGATGTTGCTTACCGGCTGCCAATCGAGCCTGACCGGTGACTCCTACTCCCGTGACGAAGCACGTCGCGTGCAGACGATTCGCATGGGCACCATCGAGTCCCTGCGACCGGTGAAAATCGAAGGCACCAAGACCCCGATCGGCGGCGCAGCAGGCGCAGTGGTTGGCGGTGTCGGCGGCAGCGCCATTGGTGGCGGTCGCGGCAGCATCGTCGCAGCGGTCATCGGCGCGGTGGCGGGTGGTCTGATCGGTTCGGCGACCGAGGAAGGCCTGACGCGTACCCAAGGTGTGGAAATCACCGTGCGTGAGGATGACGGCAGCATGCGTGCCTATGTGCAGCAGGTTCAGGAGAATGAAGTGTTCCGTGTTGGCGAGCGCGTGCGCATCTCCACCGTTGGCGGGACCAGCCGCGTTTCGCACTAAGCGCGAGCGAGCGGTAAAAGAAAACCCCGATCAGGTGACTGGTCGGGGTTTTTGTTTTTTGCTTACAACCCGGGTAAGTCAGTAATCGGCACATGTGCCCAAAAAGAACTCCAAACCGTTCGGAAGGCTAACTTTGAGAAGAGTTTCCAGCGCAGATACCTGATCTGTGCTCAATAACAACTCCCCGGGTTCCAGTTCACTTAGGGGTTTGGACTCAATGAGCTGTGCGACTTTTTCATTCATCTCGCTACCGGTGATATCTAACTCGAATTGCAGAGAGTCGTCTTGAGCGTCATCGGGGTAAAAGCCGGTTATAGAAAGGTAGCGCATGTCTCAATCCTTAGTTTCTAGAGGTTCTTCTGTCCGGCACTGCAGGCCCGGTTTGCTCACCCGTCAGGTGATTGAACTCGCCCAAATGAGTAGTTCCCAATTTGTCGTATTTTTCGACCGCGTTACTTTTGTAATCCCATTCATAAATTCGACCTTTGCGGTCTACCCAGCGTGCTCGCCGCTTCCCGCCACCTTTCACCGATGATTTCGACTTTACTCTAACTGCATCAGGGAAGGCGGGTAGCGTCTTAGGGGGGTCGTAGTAAGCATGGTCGCGCGCCCTGCTTAGAACGATGTACACAGGCCGAATTCCAGAATCCGCCGGAAACACCAGAATGAAATCCCGATACTCCGGCGGATAAACCGGATTCACCAGAATCCCGTCTGCTGCTTTCGTTGGCGGATAAACCCAGATGTGCGGCGCCTGCGGAGCGGCCTCCAGTGCAGGAATGCCAAGAATGTCCGCACCATCCACGACCGGTGTCCAGATCAGTTCGACGCCTTCACCCAAGTCAGCAATGAACTGACTGCCACGCGCAGTGAACTGCACGACATCCACCATTTCCCAATCACGGTTCTTGCCGGTGTAGAAGCCGTAACCCTTGAGGCTGCCGTCGGCCTGTTGCTCTACCCGCAAACGAACGCGGGTGCGGGCCTGTTTCAGGGCGCGCAGTTGATCATCGGTGTAGAGGGCGCTGTCGCCCAGGCTTGAGGGCATGAACAGCGCGACCAGTCCAACCAACGTGGCGGCAGCAGTGCTGGCGGCAACGGCAGGCAATGCTTCGAATGCAGATCCGGCCAGAGCGAAGTTGCCAAATCCTGTCGGGATGGCCGTCGCACTGATGTTCTTCAACGCGACGGCACCGTTGATATCGGCTTCGCGGGCACCGAGCAGGATCAGTTCGCCGTAGTCTTTCAAACTATCGGTCGGCACCATCCCCGAAGGATTGGAGTAATCAATGATTGCGTCTGGCAACTTGCAAGATTTGGCAAAGACGCATCCGGCGCGCAGGGGGTCAGGCTTTGTCGCAGCGATTTCACGACTGCGCTCGAAGGCCTCCTGGCGCGCCAGCATGGCGTCGTAAGCGTTTTGTCTGGCATCGCGCGCAGCCAGTTCACTGGCCGCCATATAGCGGTAGGTGACGTAATGCCCGTCGCCTTGTGGTGGGTTGGGAACCCGGGGAATGTCCTTGTTGCGAGCCACTGATCGTCCTTTCGTTCATCCATCGACCGTCCCTGGGGAGGGGCTGGGCGACGTTAACGAAGCAGGCATTTTGTGGCTGTAGGACGCGTCTCTAAAAGCGTAGGATTGTTCGACTACAATAATTTATCGAGTACGAACTCTTTGAATCAGGGGGGCTGGATAGCTGACTTGATTTCAATCAGTTCTCCATCAGTGATTTCTGCTATTTGTGTCAGCCCTTCGCTGCCTTCATCCGAGTTATCGAAAATGTAGGCTCTGTTGGATGTAAGGATAGTTTCAGACAAAAGCTCCAGAGATCTCCAGTAACGGGCCTTTATTTTTTCAGGAGGAACGCTATGTCCACCTTGCGATACGCGGTAGGCAACCCTGGCTATATTGATTTCAGGATCAGCTGTAGCGACGTAATAAACGTAGACTCTGTAGCCAGAGTCATGAGCCTCGGCGAGCAGGTTAACTTTGTCTGAGGAGGACATGACCGTTTCAAACGTAAAGCTGATGCGTTCTTTGATCAGCGACCGGCGTATGAAATCGGAAAGGGCTGAAGCGACGTAGGAGTCGATTTCAGTATTTGCGAAGCTGAGTCTTTCACCTTCAATCGCAAGTGAGTCCAGCTTTGCCAATGAACGTGGGGATTTCTTTGAAAGCGCATGTTCACGGAAAAATTCAAAAATCCCTGCTTTATGAGATTCGATTCGATATGAGGTGAAGTCAACGTATCCCGTATCGTTAATCGCCCGTTCGATATCATCAGGATTGATGTAGTTTCCAAGCAAATGGGCAGGAACAAGTCGATTGAAGGTGCTTTTTCCCTATCCATTAGGTCCCGCAAATATCCGTATTCTTGGTGTGCTCAAGAAGTAACCTGTTTTGAAGATTTATTGATGTGCAGGCGAGTACCGTTTTTCAGGTTTCCATAAGTGCCGATCGAGCGCAAAGCAACGGAGGTCTTCTCCGTCACCTCGAACAGTTGGCCAGCTTTAGCAACAAGAACGGCTGCGCTGTTGGCAAGTGCCATCCTATAGGCGTTATTGAATGCCTTCAGGGCGATATCTGGAATCCGGGATTCCTGCACGGCAATCTGATCATCCGTCATTGGGCGTTTTTCTGCTTTACGTGACATGGATGGCTCCGAGAAATACCGTGCTCGAGAGGCGGCTGAGGTTAACGAAAGACATAGCACACTTGCGCGGCTCATTGCTAAGCCTTGCGCGAAGCGTGCTGATACTCATGACGCAGCTGGTTTCTCAGATTGTAGGGTGCTTTGGCGGCTCGCCGCCGCCGTCACCGCATACCCGATCAATGCCGCCAGAATCGAGCCGGTCAAAATGCCCATCCGGTCCATCCCGGCGTAATCGCTGAGACCTGGCTCAAAGGCCAGCGAGCCAACGAACAGGCTCATGGTGAAGCCGATGCCGCAGAGAATCGCCACCCCCAGCACCTGACCCCAATTCGCACCTTGGGGCAGGGTGGCGATGCCGATCTTGACTGCCAGCCAGGTCAGGCCAAACACGCCAACGGTCTTGCCCAGCAGCAGGCCCACAGCGATACCCATCGGGACGTGGTGGGTGAAGCTTTCGACGGTCACGCCACTCAGCGAAAGGCCGGCGTTGGCGAAGGCGAACAGCGGCAGGATGCCGTAGGCCACCCACGGGTGCAGCGCGTGTTCGAGGGTCAACAGCGGCGAAGGCTCGGCGTTTTTTGTCCGTAGCGGAATGCAGAAGGCCAACGTCACACCGGCCAGCGTTGCGTGGACGCCGCTCTTGAGTACGCAAACCCAGAGGATCAGGCCGATGATCATGTACGGCCCGAGCTTGACCACCCCCAGGCGGTTCATCGCCACCAATGCTGCGATGCACGCTGCCGCCAGACCCAGTGACAGGGTCGAGAGTTCGCCGGAGTAGAAGATCGCAATGATCACGATGGCACCGAGGTCATCGATGATTGCCAGGGTCATCAGGAACAGTTTCAGCGACACCGGCACACGCTTGCCGAGCAGAGCCAGCACGCCGAGGGCGAAGGCGATATCGGTGGCGGTTGGAATCGCCCAACCGTCGAGGGCCGGCGGGTTGTCACGGTTAAGGAACCAGTAGATCAGCGCTGGCACGACCATGCCGCCGATCGCCGCGGCACCGGGCAGGACAATCTGCGAGGGTTTCGACAACTGGCCGTCAAGCACTTCGCGCTTCACTTCCAGACCGATCAGCAGGAAGAACATTGCCATCAGACCGTCGTTGATCCACAGCAGCATGGGTTTGGCGATTTTCAACGCACCGATCTGCGCCACCACCGGAGTATCGAGCAGCCCGGTATACAGCCACGACAGTGGCGAGTTGTTGATAATCAGAGCCAGAATGGCCGCGGCGATCAATAACAGACCGCTGGCAGCTTCCAACTGAAAGAAACGCGTGAAAGTGCTACGCAGAGGCAAGGTCGCTCTCCATCGAATAGTCAAAAGGTGGAACACCCTAACCCGGACTGTTGGTTGTTAAAACAAAACTCATATTCTTTTTTTGTTATATGTCGTTACAGAGTGGTTTGCCGTTGGCCCTGCTGAGCCTAGCAGTTACTCGACATATTGAAACTCAGCTGTACCTGTGCGTGATGCAGGTTTTTTCCTAAGCTGACGACTGAGCCTTTTGACGAGGCTGATTTCCTGCCAGATTCAACGAGAACCCTCACCATGAGCGACAACCGACAGTGGGCCCGCGAAGCCATCCGAATCATTGAAGCGGACTTCCAGCGCAGCGCCGACACCCACCTGATTCCCTTGCCGCTGCCGGGGTTTGCGGGCATTGAGTTGTACTTCAAGGATGAATCCAGCCATCCCACCGGCAGCCTCAAGCATCGGCTGGCGCGTTCGCTGTTTCTCTACGCGTTGTGTAATGGCTGGCTCAAGCCCGGCGCCCCGGTGATCGAGGCATCCAGTGGGTCGACGGCGATTTCCGAGGCGTATTTCGCACGGATGCTGGGCTTGCCGTTTATCGCGGTGATGCCGGCGACCACCTCCAAGGAAAAGATTGCCCAGATCGCTTTCTATGGCGGCCAGAGCCACCTGGTGAACGATCCGACGCAGATTTACGCTGAATCCGAACGTTTGGCCCGTGAGCACGGTGGCCACTTCATCGATCAGTTCACCTATGCCGAGCGCGCCACCGACTGGCGAGCGAACAACAACATCGCCGAGTCGATTTTTCAGCAAATGCGCTACGAGCGGCACCCCGAACCGAGTTGGCTGATTTCCAGCCCCGGCACTGGCGGCACCACAGCAACCCTTGGCCGCTACGTGCGCTATCGCCAGCACTGCACCCGCGTGTTGTGCGCCGACGCCGAACGCTCGGTATTCTTCGATTACTACAAGAGCGGCGATGCGAGTCTGCGTCTGGATTGTGGTTCGCGGATTGAAGGCATTGGCCGGCCTCGGGTGGAAGCGTCGTTCTTGCCCAAGGTGATCGATGCGATGGTCAAAGTGCCGGACGCCTTGTCGCTGGCGGCCATGCATTATATGGCGCAACGTCTGGGCCGGCATGTCGGTGGGTCAAGCGGCACCAACCTGATCGGTGCGCTGATGGCGGCGCAGCAGATGAAAGCAGCGGGTGAGTCGGGGTCGATCGTGGCGATTCTGTGCGACGGCGGCGAGCGCTATGCCGACACCTATTACGATCAGGACTGGCTCAAGGCGCAGGGTTATGAGTTGGAGGGGTTGATTGCAGCGGTGGCGGCGACAGCCGAGCGCGGTGAGGCGCTGCCAGCTTCAGTGTTGCGCGCCAATATCTGAATAAAACGCAGCAACCAATGTGGGAGCGGGCTTGCTCGCGAAAGCGTCGGGTCAGTCATCATTGTCGTCGACTGACACACCGCCTTCGCGAGCAAGCCCGCTCCCACAGGTTTAAGTGATCAAGCTTGCAGGCCGAGAATGTCGCGCGCCACAGCTTCGGCGATGCGAATGCCATCCACACCCGCCGACAGAATCCCGCCCGCGTAACCCGCGCCTTCACCGGCCGGGAACAGGCCTTTGACGTTCATACTCTGCAACGACTCGTTGCGGGTAATGCGCAACGGCGACGATGTACGGGTTTCAATCCCGGTCAGTACCGCATCGTGCAGCGAATAACCGCGAATCTGTTTCTCGAACGCCGGCAACGCTTCACGAATGGCTTCAATGGCGAAGTCCGGCAAAGCCAGCGCCAGATCGCCGAGCGCTACGCCCGGTTTATAGGACGGTTCAACTTCACCCAGTTCGGTCGAAGGTGTGCCATTGATGAAGTCACCCACCAATTGCGCCGGGGCCTTGTAGTCGCTGCCGCCGAGAATGAACGCGTGGGACTCCAGGCGTTCCTGCAACTCGATCCCGGCCAGCGGTCCGCCCGGATAATCGACTTCCGGGGTGATGCCGACGACGATGCCGGAGTTGGCGTTGCGCTCGTTACGCGAGTATTGGCTCATGCCGTTGGTGACCACCCGGTTCGGCTCGGAAGTTGCCGCTACCACGGTGCCGCCCGGGCACATGCAGAAGCTGTAGACCGAACGACCGTTCTTGGCGTGGTGCACCAGTTTGTAATCGGCGGCGCCGAGTTTTGGATGGCCGGCGTATTTGCCCAGTCGCGCACGGTCGATCAGCGATTGCGGGTGTTCGATACGGAAACCCACCGAGAACGGCTTGGCTTCCATGAATACGCCGCGCCCGTGGAGCATGCGGAAGGTGTCACGGGCGCTGTGGCCCAGAGCCAGAACCACGTGCCTGGAATGCAAGGTTTCGCCGCTGCCCAACTCGACGCCGACCACTTGGCCGTCTTCGATCAGGACATCGGTGACGCGCTCCTGGAAGCGCACTTCACCACCCAGGGCGCGGATCTCTTCACGCATGGTCTCGACCATACCGGTCAGGCGGAACGTACCGATGTGCGGTTTGCTGACGTAGAGGATTTCTTCCGGTGCGCCGGCCTTGACGAACTCGTGCAGCACTTTGCGGCCAAGGAACTTCGGATCCTTGATCTGGCTGTACAGTTTGCCGTCGGAGAACGTGCCCGCGCCGCCTTCGCCGAACTGCACGTTGGATTCGGGGTTGAGCACGCTTTTACGCCACAGGCCCCAGGTGTCCTTGGTGCGCTGGCGCACTTCGGTGCCGCGCTCGAGGATGATCGGCTTGAAGCCCATTTGCGCCAGCAGCAAGCCGGCGAATATGCCGCACGGGCCGAAGCCGACCACGATCGGGCGTTGACTCAGATCGCTCGGCGCCTGTCCGACGAACTTGTAGCTGACATCCGGCGCCACGTTGACGTTACGGTCATCGGCGAACTTGCCCAGCACCTTGGCCTCGTCGCGTACGTTGAGGTCGATGGTGTAGATGAAGCACAGTTCGGAGGACTTTTTGCGCGCATCGTAGCTGCGCTTGAACAAGGTGAAATCGAGCAAGTCATCGCTGGCGATGCCCAGGCGTTGCACGATGGCGACGCGCAGGTCTTCTTCGGGATGATCGATTGGCAGCTTGAGTTCAGTGATTCGTAACATGGCGAGGATCCGGGTTCGCGGGGCGCACAACTGCGCCAGGGCGTTTGAAGGCCGCGATTATAAGCCGCAAAGGCCGGATCCGGTGAGGCAAAAACGCTCAGTCGTTGCGCGATCCGCCGAAATACCCGCAGCCTCGCTGCACTTTGCCATCGATACGCAACTCGGCACTCATGTGTTGCACGCTGCCGGTATGGCTGTCGACACAGCGTTGTGGCGCAACCCACAATTCGATGCGTTGATTGTTGGCTTCGCTGCTGAGATTGAAGCGGCCGTCGCCCAATTGCTCCTCAACATAAGGCACGGCGAGCGGTGGTTGACCTTCGCGTTCGATGACCATGCCTCGACCGCTGACCTTGGCGTTCCATTCCGGGCCGTGGCCGGCGGCGCGCAGGATCAGCAATTTGAAATTGGGATCATCACAAGCCGTGCCGGAACGCTCGACGCGATAGAGTTGAGTCAGGTCGAGGCGCTCGCCGACAGTTTTCCCGCGTACGTCGGCGAACAGTTTGCCTTGCTCGTCGGCGAGGGTCGCTGCCTCTTGCAGGATGCTGGTGCCGCCAATGTCGTTGACCACGAACCGGCGCTGATCCTGGCACGGCTGGAACACCAGTTTGCCGTCGGCAGCAGTCAGTTGCCCCTGCATCCGCGTCTGGCCGACATGGGAGGCACTTTGTCGCGGGCCATCAAGCAACTGGCAGGCGGCGAACAACGGCAGCAGGGCAACAAGGACTAACGAACGGGCAACACGCATCTTCGGCTCTCCAGACAAGTGCGGCCACGTTACGCAGGCTGACCGTTGATCACAAGGGTTTAGCCCACGCGAAACGTCTGACCGGTTTGCAGGCCTTCGACACTTTTTGCGTAGGCCAACGCCACATCCGCCGCAGGAACCGGTTTGTAGCCTCGGAAATACGGGGCGTAGCTGCCCATGGCTTCGAGTAACACGGTCGGGCTGATCGAGTTCACGCGCAGACCGCGTGGCAATTCGATAGCCGCCGCGCGCACGAAGCTGTCCAGTGCGCCGTTGACCAGTGCGGCCGAGGCGCCACTGCGGATCGGATCGTGGCTGAGCACGCCGGTGGTGAAGGTAAACGAAGCGCCGTCATTGGCAAATTCACGGCCGATCAGTAACAGGTTGACCTGGCCCATCAGTTTGTCCTTGAGGCCAAGCGCGAAGCTGTCTTCGGTCATCTCATCCAACGGGGCAAAGGTCACATTGCCCGTAGCACAGACCAGCGCATCGAACTTTCCGGTCTGTTCGAACAGGTTGCGGATCGACGCGCTGTCGCTGATATCCACTTGCAAATCACCGCTGTTGCGACCGATACGAATGACTTCGTGGCGCTGCGAGAGTTCGTTGTCTACGGCTGAGCCGATGGTGCCGCCCGCGCCTATCAACAGAATTTTCATCGAACTGTGCCTCAAGTAATTGAATGAGGTTTCAGTCTAGAGTGGTTTTTTCTGCGGATAAGCGTGCTAATGGGCAACCTTTGGTTTTCAAATGGAAACAATCCATGAGCGAAATGGATGATCTGGCCGCGTTTGCCGTGTTGATCGAGGCCGGTAGTTTTACTCTCGCAGCGCAGCAACTGGGCTGCAGCAAGGGGCAGTTGTCCAAGCGCATCAGTCAGCTGGAAGCGCAGTTTTGCGTGGTGCTGCTGCAACGCACGACTCGGCGTTTGAGCCTGACGGCGGCGGGTGCGGCGTTGTTGCCGCAAGCCCAAGCGTTAGTCATCCAGGTCGAAAGAGCGCGTCAGGCATTGGCGCGCTTGAAGGATGACATGGCCGGCCCGGTGCGCATGACCGTTCCGGTGTCGCTGGGAGAAACCTTCTTTGAGGGGCTTGTGTTGGAGTTCTCGCACAAATATCCCGAAGTGCAGATTGAGCTTGAGCTAAACAACAGCTATCGCGATTTGTCCCGGGACGGTTTCGATCTGGCAATCCGTAGCGACGTGACCAATGACGAACGACTGGTGGCCAAGCCGTTGCTGGCCTGGCAGGAAATGACCTGTGCCAGCCCCGCCTACCTCGAACGTTTCGGCGAACCGACGACGCCGTTGGCACTCGCTGAACATCGGTGTTTGCTCAACAGCCACTACAGCGGTCGCGAGGAGTGGCTCTATCATCAGCATCACGAGTTGCTGCGGGTACGGGTGTCGGGGCCGTTCGCCAGCAATCATTACAACTTGCTCAAGAAAGCCGCGCTCACGGGGGCGGGGATCGCCCGGTTGCCTTCGTACCTGCTGCAAACGGAATTGGCTGACGGGCGATTGCGCTGGCTTCTGCGCGACTATCAGACCCGCCGTATGCCGATGTACCTGGTGCATCCGTATCAGGGGGGGCTGCCAAAGCGCACACAAGTGCTCGCCGATTATCTGATCGACTGGTTCAAACGCAGCGGCGAGGCGCTGGATCGGCTTCAGCGATAGCGCTTGGCAATCAGGTGATCAATCGAGATTTTCCCCGGCCCGGTCGCCATCAGATACAGCAACACCGCCGCCCAGGTACCGTGAGTCGGGTAGGCATCCGGGTACACAAAGAGCTGAATGGTCAGGGTCATGCCCAGCAGCGCCAGCGCCGAAAACCGTGTGGCGAAGCCGATCAGAATCAGGATTGGAAAGAAGTGCTCGGCGAACGCGGCCATGTGCGCGGCGATTTCCGGCGACAGCAGCGGTACGTGGTATTCGCTCTTGAACAAGGGGATCGTCGAGTCGGCCAACCGTGGCCAGCCAGGTTCAAAGGTGCCATCGATCAAGTCGATGGCCAGCCCCTGGACCTTGGTCTGCCCTGATTTCCAGAACACCGCGGCAATCGAAAAGCGAGCAATGAAGGCAATCAGGCTGTGCGGGATTTTTTCCAGCAGCGTGATGGCGGCAGTGATGAGGTTGTTCATGGGCACTCCTTGTTGTTGTGCAAATGGCTGATGGCGTTGTGGGCGATCAGCAGCGCCAGAGTTTGGCTGAGGTCGAACGCAGGGCTGTTTTCCACGGCTGCCAGTAGGGGATGGCCGTCGATCAGATTGCCGATAAACGCCCTGGCGCCGTGTTCAAGGACAAAGACTTCAACGTCGAGACCGTTGCGCAGCACCAAGGCGTGTTGTCCCTGGCTGATGTGGATGCCTTCGAGCGTCCCGTCGTGTTGATGCGCAGCCCAGATCGCGACCACGGCATAGGCTGAATCGAGCAGGTGCACTGACGGATGCAGTTGGAAACACAGCTCGCCCAGACCTTGCGGGCTGGCGAGGGCTGCGCTGATCTGCTCATGTTGCACCGGGGCTGCGTCGGCGGCGTGATAGGCGAGGGTGCGCAAGCGTTCAAGCCGTGCGACGTCGGCCAGATACGGCACGCTGGAGGCCGGTTCAAACGTGGCGATGAAGTCCGCCAGACCTGCGCCGTAGCGGCTCATCAGCGGACTGTCAGGCGGCTGGCGCTGTATGAAAATGGCCGCCATGGCACGGAAAAACGCCTCACCGACCAATAGCGCAACCACCGGGTAGCTGTCAGCCAGTGCGTTGATCAATGAACTTTGCACATTGTTGCGATACACCGAAAAACGACTCGCCGGATCGGCGCCGTTGGCGCTGCACAGGCCCTCGGGGCAAGGTAACTGTGGGTCAAGTAGCGCAGCGCTGAACGCCGCTTGAGTGCTCATGGCTGACTCCCGACGTGCGTCAAAAGGTCATCGGCCTGCTGCGCCTCGGCCAGCAAAACATCGAACGCCGGCACCTGATTGTCACGTTCGATCAACGTAGCCACTGGGCCGATACGCTCCAGCACTTGCCGGTACAAACCCCAGACGGCTTGATCAATCGGTGCGCCGTGATCATCGATCAGCAAACGGTCGCCGAGGCTGTCGCTATCTTCGGCGAAACCGGCCAGATGAATCTCGCCAACCGCCTGCAGCGGCAGGGCATCGAGATAGGTCAGCGGATCACGCTGATGGTTCACACACGACACATGGATGTTGTTGACGTCCAGCAACAGACCGCAGCCGCTACGGCGGATGACTTCAGCGATGAAGTCGGGTTCGTCGATGCTTGAGCGCTGAAACGCCAGATAGGTCGCCGGATTCTCCAGCAACATGGGGCGTTTGAGGGTGTTCTGTACCTGATCGATATGGTCGCAGACGCGGTTCAGCGTCGGCATGTCATACGCCAGCGGCAACAGGTCATTGAGGAACACCGGGCCGTGGCTCGACCAGGCCAGATGTTCGGAAAAGGATTGGGGTTGATAACGCTCGATCAGCACGGCCAGTCGTTGCAGATGTTGGTCGTCCAGTGCGCCTTCGGCGCCAATGGACAACCCGACACCATGCAGTGACAGCGGATACTGCTGGCGAATCAAACCGAGAAAATGATGAAACGGGCCGCCGGCCACCATGTAGTTTTCGGCGTGGACTTCGAAGAAACCGATGTCCGGCAAGGAACCGAGCACTTCACGAAAGTGCCCGGTCTTGAGCCCCAGCCCGGCACGGGCAGGGAGCCCGGTGTGGGCTGCCTGAGTGCAGGGGAGGGCAGGCTCGGGGGATGTGAACATGATTGTCACTCAGGCAGACCGGTTATCAGGACTTGGCTTTGAAGGCTTCCATCTGACCGAATCCGGTCGGCGAGGTTTTGCTTTCGGTGGTGGTGCAGGTGCCTTTCGGAACGAGTTTCCAAGCATTGGCCTGGTAGTCCATTTTGGATGTGCCGGCGCAAGTGGTGCCTGCACCTGCGGCACAATCGTTTTGACCTTTCATGGCTACGCCGAAGCATTTTTCCATGTCATCGGCAGCGTGGGCGGTGGAAACGGCGGCGATGCTCAGGGCAGAACCGAGGGCCAGAACCAGGGCAGTGGCGGACAGGGTGCGAGTGGTAGCAGTCATGATGTTTCTCCAGTCTTGTTCAGGTTTTTACAAGCGTTTTTGCGCTTGCTTACCCCTCTAGAGAAAGCTCATGGCAATGCGTTACAGCCCACCGCAAATCTTTTTTCAAAGACCCCTGCAAGCGTTGTCGCAGCGGTAGCCCCTGCAGGGGGCGCGTATCAAGATGTGTTCTATAGTGATTTTAGAGGCCCATCGAGGCGGGCCTATTTACCAGGACGGTATCTCATGACAAAGGATCGCTCGCCTTCAGTTGTGCTATGGCGCAGGACTGCATCCCTGGCTTTGGCCTGCACGTTGCCCTTGATGTTCTCGACGGTCGCAGCCCAAACCGTCTCCGATCCGCTGGACACGCTCAGGCGCATCAACCACAACTACAACACCCTCAAGGATGCCTGCCAGGAACCCGATACCGGCGCCGCACGCGGTCTCTATTATTGCAGTGGCGTGACCTTGCGCATGGTCAATGACGGGCCGTTCAACCCTTGGGATTACAGCCCTTACGCGATCAAGATCGGCGCGACGTCCTACTCGTGGATCCGCAAGGACCTGAGCACGCGAATCCTCATTCACCCCGCCGGGTTGGTCCTGCGCACGCCAACCGATGCTGCGGCTTTGAACTTGCCGGTCAAGGAGCAGGGTTTCACCTGCATCTACGCCTTCGATGGCGGTACCGGGCCTGAGCGCAAATGGTACGGCTGCGGTTTCTTCGACAGCCGCGAACCACCGCGTGCCGCGCAAGGCGTGATGAACAACCGCAATGCCGCGTTGGCCTACGGTACCTGTGCAGAAGCGGGCGTCACCACTGCCGAGCAATGGACACAGAAATACACCGGGCTGATGAAAGGGCCGATCCAGTACGGCCAGTGTTCCTGGAACGCGGAGAAAACCAGCGACTGGCACGCGATGATCCGGGTGCACGAATCCCGGCCCAGTACCACCAACAAGGATCCTTTTTCCTTCAGTGGCCAGGTCAACGAGTTCATGTTGAAAAATGCCACGGCGACCCGCGACGGCAGCGAAAACATGAAGTACATCGATGCCTTCATCTACAACGTCAACAGCACGCAAAACTTCGCCACTCGCGGTGATCAGGCGCCGCCGAAACCCGAGAATGGCCTGAACAGTGCGCGCAATTTTCAAAAGAAACTTCAGACCCAAGGCTACAGCGTGCCGATCCTGCGACTGGACTTCACTAAGCCGGCAGCGGAGCGCTTCAGCTACGTGGCGGCGGATCAGGCGATCGACGAAATGGTGGTGGCGGGTGTTCCTGCGCCCAAGTACATCGCCGCAGCGACGTGGATCGAGCGTTACGACCCCGGCAGCAAGAAAAACGAGTGGTCGCTCAAGGTCACGCCCACCGCTCAAGGCCAGGCGATTCAGTCCAGTGATCAAGAGGCTTTGTACAAGGAGCTGTTTGCGCTGCGTGGCGCCGACAGCCAGTGGCGCGATTACGAAAAATCGGCGGGCAGCATGCGTGGTCAACTCAGTTGCCTGATCCAGAACTATCCGGCCAAAACCCAATGGAACCTTGAACCGTTCCGTCCCAATGTGAGCCCGCAGGACTCAGCGAAAGCCGGCTGCAATCCGCTGGCGCCCACGGCGGCGCAATACATCGCTTCTGCCGACTGGATCAAACGCTACGACCCTGGCACCCGTCAGGATGAGTGGAGCCTGAGCATCGTGCCGACGGCGGTGGGGCGCGCACTGCCCAACGAGCAGGTCGGCGCTTTGTACGACCAGTTGTTCGCCCTCAGGGGCTCGGACAGTCGCTGGCGCGATAACGAAACGTCCGTCGGCAGCATGCGTCAGCAATTGAACTGCGTGCTGGTCAATTACCGCAACAAGACGCCGTGGAATCTCGAGCCGTTCCGGCCGGCGTTATCGGACAGCGAAACCCGGGCAGCGGGTTGTAATCCTGTCCCGCGTTGAAGGTGTGTGTTGGCTAATCAAGGAGATGCAAGCCATGCAAAAACGTTTGAACACAATCGCGCCATTGCTCTTGTTACCGCTGCTGGTGCAGGCGACATGGGCCAATGCCGAGTCATGCGACGAGACCCTGAAAAAGGTCGAAACGTTGTACAACAAAACCGTCGACAGCTGCGGTCAGGATCCCGCCTCGGACTGTTCGGGATTGTTGGTGCGCGGCACGCACCGTGCCGATCCGGCCAAGGGGCAGAAGTGGGATGTGTGGAATCCCAGCCCGAAAGCGCTGGAACTGGGCACATTCGCCGCCTCTTATATGCGTGCCGACGGCATCAGTTATGAAGACCCCGGCATGAGCACGCAGAACGGCTACCTGATTACGCCGAGGGATCTGGTACGCGACCCTGAAACGCCGGTGCATGTCTATTGCGCGTTTCCCAACGACGCCTGGACTGATTTTCGCAACGACCGTGGCTGTGGCGACAACAAAAACACCGCCCCGACCGAGGCGGTCTGCCAGGCCATGAAGCCGCCGATTGCGACGCCGAATGCCTGGGTGGCGCACTTTACCCAGTACAACAACAACCGTCAGCAGGACCAGTTGCAGTGCGGTTTCAATATGCGCAATCCCATGAGCAGCAAGGAGCGGGTCGACGCCTTTCGCAACTTCATGGGCGCACGCAAAGTCATCAACAGCCGTGAGTTTCAGACGCAGACGGAGTTGCGCCTGGGCAACCCGAAAACTGACGAATTGCCGATTCTGGCGTTTTTCTACAGTGACCAACGCGGCTTGAACGATGCCATGGCCAACCAGCGCGACTACAAGGCCAAGACCGGCAAGGATCGCAACATCATCAAGATCGATTTCCCGAGAACCCCGGTCGGCAAGGCCAGCTTCTCGTGCATCCAGGCCGCCACGCCAGCGGCGCCGAAGTTCTGCGAAAAATACATCGAGTCGAGCACTTGGGTGCAACGTCCCGACCCGAAACTGGGACCGAACACCTGGTCACTGCAAGTCGTGCCGACCGCGTGCGGTCGAGCGATCAAGGATGATCAGACTGACCGGATGTTTGCCGAGTTGTACAACAAACACAAAGACGATCAGCAATGGCGGCAGTACAGCGTCAACGGCGGGTCGTTGCGGCGGCAGATGGTTTGCCACCTCGCGGCAACCTATGAGGGCAAGCCTGTGCGCAACAAACCCGAGTGGAACCTTGAGCCGGCGCGTCCTTACGTCGATCAGGCCACTGCCGTGGCCCAACACTGCAACCCTTATTAACGGCTTTTGATTTTGTGAGGGCGGTGGGTTGAAGGTTTGTAGCGCGCACAAAAAAACGGCCCGAAGGCCGTTTTCCTGTTTAGCGAAAAGCCTCAACCGCCCAGATACGCCTCGCGTACTTTCGGGTCGGTCAGCAGCGCTTCACCGGTGCCTTGCATCACTACGCGGCCGTTCTCCAGAACGTACGCACGATCAGCGATTTTCAAAGCCTGGTTGGCATTCTGCTCGACCAGGAACACCGTCACACCGTCCTTGCGCAGCATTTCGATGATGTCGAAAATCTGCTGGATGATGATCGGTGCCAGGCCCAGCGACGGCTCGTCGAGCAGCAGCAGTTTGGGCTTGCTCATCAGCGCACGGCCGATGGCGAGCATTTGCTGTTCGCCGCCGGACATGGTGCCGCCACGCTGGTTGAAGCGTTCTTTCAGGCGTGGGAAAAGGCCGAGAACCTTGTCCATCTGTTCCTGATATTGCGCATCGGTGAACGGCAGATCATCGGTGCCTTCGAGTTCGATGCC
>NZ_JBIUWN010000053.1:0-41781 GCF_044743485.1 Pseudomonas sp. NPDC087614
ACACAACAACTACGCTGTGGTCTTCATCAATGCCTGTGCCTACATCCGCGACGAACTGCCGTATGCCCTGAGCTCCGGCGGCGTGTCCAACGTGTCGTTCTCGTTCCGTGGCAACAACCCGGTGCGTGAGGCGATTCACTCGGTGTTCCTGCTGTACGCGATCCGCGCCGGCCTGACCATGGGCATCGTCAACGCCGGTCAGCTGGAAATCTACGACCAGATCCCGCAGGAACTGCGCGACGCGGTCGAAGACGTGGTGCTCAACCGCACACCGGAAGGCACCGACGCCCTCCTCGCCATCGCTGACAAATACAAGGGCGACGGCAGCGTCAAGGAAGCCGAGACCGAAGAGTGGCGCAACTGGGACGTCAACAAGCGCCTGGAACACGCACTCGTCAAGGGCATCACCACACACATCGTTGAAGACACCGAACAATCGCGCCAGTCATTCGCCCGCCCGATCGAAGTGATCGAAGGCCCGCTGATGTCGGGCATGAATATCGTCGGCGACCTGTTCGGTGCCGGCAAAATGTTCCTGCCGCAGGTGGTCAAATCCGCCCGTGTAATGAAGCAGGCCGTAGCGCACCTGATCCCGTTCATCGAACTGGAAAAAGGTGACAAACCTGAGGCCAAGGGCAAGATCCTCATGGCCACGGTGAAAGGCGACGTCCACGACATCGGCAAGAACATCGTTGGCGTGGTGCTTGGCTGCAACGGCTACGACATCGTCGACCTCGGCGTCATGGTCCCGGCGGAAAAGATCCTGCAAGTGGCCAAGGAGCAGAAGTGCGACATCATCGGGCTGTCTGGCCTGATCACCCCGTCGCTGGATGAGATGGTTCACGTTGCCCGTGAAATGCAGCGTCAGGACTTCCACTTGCCGTTGATGATCGGTGGCGCGACCACATCCAAAGCGCACACTGCCGTCAAGATCGAGCCCAAGTACAGCAACGACGCCGTGGTTTACGTGACCGACGCCTCCCGCGCGGTCGGCGTGGCAACGCAGTTGCTGTCCAAGGAATTGAAGGCCGGTTTCGTTGAAAAAACCCGAGCCGAATACGTCGAAGTGCGCGAACGTACCGCCAACCGCAGTGCCCGCACCGAACGTCTGAGCTACGCCGCCGCCATCGCGAAGAAACCGCAGTTCGACTGGGCCAATTACCAGCCGGTCAAACCGACCTTCACCGGCAGCAAAGTGCTGGAAAACATCGACCTCAAGGTACTGGCCGAGTACATCGACTGGACGCCGTTCTTCATCTCCTGGGATCTGGCCGGCAAGTTCCCGCGCATCCTCGAAGACGAAGTGGTCGGTGAAGCCGCCACAGCGTTGTACAAAGACGCTCAGGAAATGCTCGCCAAACTGATCGACGAGAAACTGATCAGTGCCCGTGCGGTGTTCGGCTTCTGGCCAGCCAATCAGGTGCATGACGACGACATCGAGTTGTACGGCGATGACGGCAAGCCATTGGCCAAGCTGCATCATCTGCGTCAGCAGATCATCAAGACCGACGGCAAACCGAACTTCTCGCTGGCCGACTTCGTGGCGCCCAAGGACAGCGAAGTGATCGACTATGTCGGTGGCTTCATCACCACCGCCGGTATCGGCGCCGAAGAAGTGGCCAAGGCTTATCAGGATGCCGGCGACGACTACAACTCGATCATGGTCAAGGCACTCGCCGACCGTTTGGCCGAGGCGTGCGCTGAATGGCTGCACCAGCAGGTACGTAAAGAACACTGGGGCTATGCCCGGGATGAAGTGCTCGACAACGAAGCGCTGATCAAAGAGCAATACTCCGGCATTCGTCCTGCGCCGGGTTATCCGGCGTGCCCGGATCACACCGAGAAAGCTGCATTGTTCGCCCTGCTCGACCCAGAAGCCGCCGAAATGCGCGCCGGGCGCAGCGGTGTATTCCTCACCGAGCACTACGCGATGTTCCCGGCGGCAGCGGTCAGCGGCTGGTATTTCGCCCACCCGCAGGCGCAGTACTTCGCCGTGGGCAAGGTCGACAAGGATCAGGTGCAGAGCTACACCTCGCGCAAAGGTCAGGAACTGAGCGTGACGGAGCGCTGGCTGGCGCCGAATCTGGGCTACGACAACTAATCCAGCTTCAACGCAATACTCTGTGGGAGCGAGCGGGCTCCCACAGTGGTTTTTGCGGTGCCCTTGAAACGGTTGGCTATGCTTGTCTGACACACATGGCAGACGAGGGATTTATGGACGATCCAGTCGACAACAAACCGCCGAGTTTCTGGCAGATGCTGCACAGCGTGATGGCAGCGGCGTTCGGCGTGCAGAGCGGCAAGAACCGGGCACGGGACTTCACCCACGGCAAACCCAGTCATTTCGTGATATTGGGGATTGTGTTCACCGCAGTGTTTGCGCTGACGCTGTTTGCCATCGTCAAACTGGTCGTGCATTTCGCCGGCGTCTGACGTGTTTCAGTGCATCAAGGCCTGGAAAGTGAACGGGTAGCGGTACGAGGCTGGCCGCCCTTTGGCCGAGAGTTTGCGAAATCTCACGCCGTAGTCAGGCGAACTTCCCATGGCCAGCATTCGCCGGGCATGAGCCTTATCGATCAGTTGCAGCAAAGGCACCTGACGATCGCGGCCGCCATGCTGATCCAGATCCACGCCCTGCTCGTGGTCATGCAGTTCCACCAGCGCCCAGCCGCCCAAAGTGAAGTGTCCGCCCAACAGCACGCTCAAGCGCCCATCGACCAGAGCCTGCAGCGCCGCCGGTGACGTATTGACCGCACTGAACAAGGCGTCTTGCCCCGGGATTTTGCCGGTCTCGGAAAACGCGCGCATCGCACCAAAGGCCATTTCATCGTTGGCCGACCACACCAGTGACACCTTCGGATAGCGCGCGAACAACTGTTTGGCCTGTTCATAGGCGCGCTGCTGCGTCCAGCCGCTGTAGACACGTTGGCGCAAACGTACTTGCGGATGTTCGGCCAGTGCGCGCTGCATGCCGTGCTCACGCAACTGCGCCGACGGCGTGATTTTCAAACCGGAGAACGCCAGCAATTCGATCTCCTCACCCCCGCTCACGGGCCGATGCATTCGAATCAACGCCTTCATCATCAGGTAGCCGCCCTCCTCATCGTTCGGCACCAGGTTGCCGACCCGATCCGTGCGCTCGCCGACCAGAGCTTGCTGGTCGGGGGTCAGTGCAGCGTTAACGATGAACAACTTCACGCCACTGTCTTGAGCCAGACGCAGGATCTGTGGCGCCACGTATTGCTCGTTGACGAACATCAGGTAATCGGGACGATTCGGCCCCTGCAACGCAAGACGCGCCTGAGCGAGTGTCAGTTCGGGTCGACGCAGGGAATAGAGAATGCGCAGATCAATGCCAAGATCCCGGGCGGCTGCCTGCATGAATTGCGAATAACTGACCCAGAACGTTTCCTCGGTCGAGCCGGGATTGAGAAACAGCACGGACTCCGCCCGCGCGCTGGACGCGAAAACCGCGCCAAACAATAGAAAGCTGATGTGAAAAAACCTGAACATGAAACAGCCGGGCCCAAGGAAAAACAGCCGCGATTATAGCCTTCGAAAACCGGCTGCTGGCGCCTGATTCCGTTTTTTGTCCGACAATCGTCGGACACGGGCCCGGAGGGGTCGCTTACTGATGACTGACCCAGAATACCGCCGTTCCTACGACCAGAATGATCAGGAACACAATCGCCCAGGCATCGACACTGCTATCGCTTTTCCTTGCTTTGGTTGGGTTGCTCATTGCATCGCCTCTTGTCGGTTTTATCGGTGATTGCAGAAAGACTCGACCACAGTTAAGACGATGATTGTCCGCACGACAAATGTGGGTTAGTTGACAGCCATTCTCGTTAGGCGATTTGGTTCTTTACATATACTCAAACATCACTTTTGCGCATAACTGCAAACGGGTATATTGCCCCGGCTCCGTTAGAGAGTGCGCGGCCGTGCGCGCAGAATTGCAGAGGCAACCTCGGACTCCAGCAAGCGAAAACCCAGCGTTTTCCGAGTAGCCCAAGCCTGAGAACAGGACTTATATGTACGTATACGACGAGTACGATCAGCGGATCATCGAGGACCGCGTCAAGCAGTTCCGTGATCAGACCCGACGCTATCTGGCAGGTGAGCTGAGCGAGGAAGAATTCCGTCCCCTGCGCCTGCAAAATGGCCTCTACATCCAGCGTTTCGCGCCGATGTTGCGAGTGGCAGTGCCTTACGGCCAACTGACTTCGCGTCAGACCCGCATGATGGCCAGGATTGCCCGCGACTACGACAAGGGCTACGCCCACATCAGCACACGACAGAACGTGCAGTTCAACTGGCCGGCGGTTGAAGATATCCCGGACATCCTGGCGGAACTGGCCACGGTGCAGATGCACGCGATCCAGACCAGCGGCAACTGCCTGCGCAACGTCACCACCGACCAGTTTGCCGGCGTCGCTGCCGACGAAGTGATCGACCCGCGCCCGTGGTGCGAGATCGTGCGTCAGTGGACCACGTTCCACCCTGAATTCGCTTACCTGCCACGCAAATTCAAGATCGCCGTCAACGGTTCGACCGCTGACCGCGCAGCCATTGAAGTGCATGACATTGGCCTGGAGCCAGTGCACAACGAAGCTGGCGAACTGGGCTTTCGCGTGCTGGTCGGTGGCGGCCTCGGTCGTACGCCGGTCGTCGGCGCGTTCATCAATGAGTTTCTGCCCTGGCAGGACCTGTTGAGCTACCTCGACGCCATCCTGCGGGTCTACAACCGTTACGGCCGTCGCGACAACAAATACAAGGCGCGGATCAAGATCCTCGTCAAAGCGCTGACCCCTGAAGTATTTGCGCAGAAAGTCGATGCCGAAATGGAACACCTGCGCGGTGGCCAGACTACGCTGACCGAAGCCGAACTGCATCGCGTCGCCAAGCACTTCGTTGACCCGGACTACAAGGCGCTGGACAACCAGTCTGCCGAACTGGCCGCGCTGGACAAAGAACACCCCGGGTTCGCTCGCTGGCGCACCCGCAACACCCTCGCGCACAAAAAGCCGGGTTATGTGGCCGTGACCCTGTCGCTGAAACCGACCGGCGTTGCCCCGGGCGATATCACCGACAAGCAACTCGATGCCGTCGCCGATCTGGCCGAGCGCTACAGCTTCGGTCAACTGCGCACCTCCCACGAGCAGAACATCATTCTGGCCGACGTCGAGCAGAGCCAGTTGTTCACCCTGTGGGGCGAGCTGCGTGAAGGTGGTTTCGCCACGCCGAACATCGGCCTGCTGACCGACATCATTTGCTGCCCTGGCGGTGATTTCTGCTCGCTGGCCAACGCCAAGTCGATCCCGATTGCCGAATCGATCCAGCGCCGCTTCGACGACCTCGATTACCTGTTCGACATCGGTGAACTGGACCTGAACATCTCCGGCTGCATGAACGCCTGCGGTCACCACCACGTCGGCCACATCGGCATCCTTGGGGTGGACAAGAAAGGTGAGGAGTTCTATCAGGTTTCCCTCGGCGGCAGCGCAAGCCGGGATGCGAGCCTGGGCAAGATCCTCGGCCCGTCCTTCGCTCAGGAAGCCATGCCTGACGTCATCTCGAAGCTGATCGACGTTTACGTTGAACAACGTACCGAAGACGAGCGCTTCATCGACACCTATCAGCGTATTGGCATCGACCTCTTCAAGGAACGCGTCTATGCAGCGAATCATTAAGAACAACGAAGTCGTCGACGAAACCTGGCACCTGCTGCCGAAGGATTTCAACATCGACGAGATCAGCAACTGCGACGATCTGATCGTTCCACTGCAACTGTGGCGCGAACACAGCCGCATGCTCAAGGCCCGCGACGGCGGCCTGGGTGTATGGCTTGATGCCGACGAAGAGGCCGAGGAAATAGGTCCTGACGTGGCCGAGTTCCAGGTGATCGCGCTTAACTTCCCGGCGTTCACCGACGGGCGCAACTACTCCAACGCACGCCTGCTGCGTGACCGTTACGGTTTCAAAGGCGAACTGCGGGCAATTGGCGATGTGTTGCGTGACCAGTTGTTCTACATGCACCGCTGCGGTTTCGACGCCTTTGCCATACGCCCGGACAAAGACCCGTACGAAGCGCTTGAAGGCCTCAAGGATTTTTCGGTGACCTATCAGGCGGCCACTGACGAACCCCTGCCGCTATTCCGTCGCCGCTAAACCTGCGGGTTTGCCGCAGACACAAAAACGCCGGTCAATGACCGGCGTTTTTTATGCGCGACTGTTTTACCAGAAACGTTGCTGGGTCAGACGACTCCACCAGCTCAACAGCACGCGATCCACCGAACCGCTGGCCGCCATGCCGATGCGCTCTTGCAGGCTTTTACGCTCGGCGTAGTGCAGGTGGTAGACCTCGGCCTGTCTGGCCTTCTGCGCGAGGTATTCGTCGCTGGTCTTGAGTTCATCAACCAGTTGCTTGTCCAGCGCTGCAACACCAAGCCAGACTTCACCTGTGGCCACTTCATCGATCGCCAGTTGCGGGCGATAGCGAGCGACAAAGTTCTTGAACAACTGATGGGTGATGTCCAGGTCTTCCTGAAACTTCTCGCGGCCCTTCTCGGTGTTTTCGCCGAACACGGTCAGGGTGCGTTTGTACTCACCGGCGGTCAGCACTTCAAAGTCGATATCGTGCTTTTTCAGCAAGCGGTTGACGTTGGGCAACTGCGCGACCACGCCAATGGAGCCAAGGATGGCGAACGGCGCACTGATGATCTTGTCGCCGATGCACGCCATCATGTAGCCGCCGCTGGCCGCGACCTTGTCGATACACACGGTCAACGGCACGCCGGCTTCACGAATACGGGCCAGTTGCGAGGAGGCCAGACCGTAGCTGTGGACCATGCCGCCACCGCTTTCCAAACGCAGGACGACTTCGTCCTTGGGTGTGGCGAGTGTCAGCAGCGCGGTGATTTCATGACGCAGGCTTTCGGTGGCCGAAGCCTTGATATCGCCGTCGAAATCCAGCACGAACACCCGTGGTTTGGCTTCGGGCTTTTTCTTCTGCTTCTTCTCGCTTTTCTCGGACTTGGCCTCGCCCTTGCGCAAGGCCTTGAGTTGATCCTTGTCGAGCAGCGTTTGCTCAAGGCGCTCACGCAGGCCTTTATAGAAATCATTGAGCTTGCTGACCTGCAACTGACCTGCCGACTTGCGCCGCCCCTTGCTGCGCAACGCGGCAAAACTGGCGAGCACTACCAGAATGGCGATCACCAGCGTGACGGTCTTGGCCAGGAAACTGGCGTATTCGGTGAAAAACTCCACAGAGACTCCTTAAAACAATGCGCGGACGTGAAACACACGCGGGATGGCGCCAGCATACCCATGCGCCGGCTCCTCGACCAGCCGTGAAACCTCTGGCAACACGCCTGTAACGGGCATTTCAAACAAGCGTATGTTTTTTCATTGACAGCACCCCATCATCCTCATAACCTCGCCAAACCTTCAACGTACCGGGAAGACGCGGACGTGGGCAGTATCTATTTGATTCGACATGGCCAGGCCTCCTTTGGTGCAGACGACTATGACGTCCTGTCACCGACCGGCGTGCGCCAGGCAGAAGTCCTCGGCCAGCACCTCGCTGAACTGGGTATCCGCTTTGACCGCTGCCTCGCGGGTGACCTGCGTCGCCAACAGCACACGGCCACCAGCGCGCTGGAACAATTCACCGCGCAAGGCCTGTCGGTACCGATGCTGGAAACCGATTGCGCCTTCAACGAATTCGACGCCGACGCCGTGATCCGCGCCCTGCTCCCGGCCATGTTGCCGGACGAACCGGAAGCGCTCGACATCCTGCGCAATGCCGCGCAAAACCGCGGCGAGTTCCAGCGCATTTTCGCCTTGATCATTGAGCGGTGGCTGGCCGGCACTTACGACCCGCCGGGGCTGGAGAGCTGGCTGGGCTTTGTCGAACGGGTTCAGGCCGGATTGCACCGAATCCTCGAACAAGCTGAAAAAAATCAGAAAATCGCCGTGTTCACCTCCGGCGGCACCATCACCGCACTGCTCCACCTCATTACGCAAATGCCTGCGAAACAGGCCTTTGAATTGAACTGGCAAATCGTCAACACCTCGCTCAACCTGCTGAAATTCCGCGGTCGCGAGGTGGCTTTGGCTTCCTTCAACAGTCATGCACACCTGCAACTGTTGAAGGCCCCGGAACTCATCACCTTCCGCTGAGTCCGGATTACTGTGAACCTTGCTGTAATCAACCTGCTCTTATTACCCAAGAAAGGATCGAACCATGACCTCCGTAGCTGATGCCGTACAAGCAATGAAAGCCAAGTTCAACCCAGCCGCTGCTGCCGGTCTGGACCTGGTCTTCGGTTTCCGCATCGACGAGACCAAGAACTTCTCGCTGATCGTCAAGGACAGCACCTGCGAGCTGCAAGAAGGCGAAAACCCGGACGCCCAGGTCACTCTGGTGATGGACGGCGAAACCCTGGAAGGCATCGTCGACGGTTCGACCGACGGCATGCAAGCATTCATGGGCGGCAAACTGCGCGCTGAAGGCGACATGATGCTGGCGATGAAACTGTCCGAACTGTTCCCGTCGTAAGACTACGATTCGGAAAAAACAAATCCCGCCTTGGTGGCGGGATTTGTCGTTTCAGGGTCAATGGATGCCGGCGGCGTCCAGTGCCTTGAAGACCTGCCGATCAGCGACCTGGGGCCCACTGTCGGGGTACATCAACTGGACGCCGCCTCCGGGGAGGATTTCACCGGTTTGCGCATCACGCGCGAAGGTGATGACATACCGCTCCCCCTGATACTTCAAGTAGATATTGTAATAATCCTGCGGCTGATCCGGTGCTGCGAAAGCACTGTAACGAATGAACGCAGTGTTCACATTCAACTACCAGCCCTTAACGGCGCAGGCTCTGAGTCTCGTCCAGTTCCTTGAATATCCGCACGTAATGCGCATCGGATTCTTGGTTCGGATAAATCAGTTTTGCACTGTTTTTATCGATCAGCTCTCCCGTTTGCGCATCTCGGCTGAAGGTGATGACAAACCGTTGATTTCCCAGATTCAGGAACAGGTTATAGAGATCGACTGGCTTGTCCGGCTTGTCGAACTTGCTGATCCAGTACCTGACACGCCCAGTCAGATCCGGTGGGTCGTTGATAAGCGAGTCGGTATTGACCTGGGGAAAGTCATACTCAAGCGCCACCCCTGCGATGGCGACGAGGTCATCGTTCATGTTCGCCGTAACCGGCAGAGGTTTATTGCGCAGCATGCTTTCGGCGCTTGCTTGGGCCGGGGTTCCCATGAGACGGCGGCTGTACATTCCGCTTGTAAACCAGCGAGTGGCGTCGAAACGATTATCGTCTGGACTCCAGATGCCGTAATACATCATTACTTTCGAGGACATTTCGTCTTCCTTGCCAACGAGATATAGACCCATCAAAACCGCGACGGCCAATAGCCCGATCGCACGAAAAACCGTTGTTTTTTTTATAGTTGAGGTCATTTGGCTGGTTTGTATTCGCACAGCTTTTTGGGAACGCCATCCGGTGTATTGCCAGATCGTACGCCATGGACAGCCCCTTCAGCGTCTAGGGGATATCCGAGTGTGTCGTTGTAATGTTCCCGTCCTTGAGCTTGTTTCAACAGCGCGGCATCTTTCTCGCTCAATGTTTTGACAGGCGGCACAGGCGCCCGCTCATTCGGCAACTGAGCGGCGGGATCTTTGCTGGTGGTGCGGTGGGCTGTCAACCGACGCTGGTAATCACTGAGATTCTTGCGGTAGGCACGGCTGGCGGCCTTGTCCGCTTCCTGCTTGGTCGGTGCCTGCTCCACCGCGGCACGATCTTCGTTGGTTCCATAGGTCTGGTCATACAGACTGCGCCGAGGAAATGCCCACACGGTTGTTCCGGTGGCATCAGCCATTATTTGCGCCAGACTGAGTTCAAAGTGCGGGTCTTCATTTTCCGCTACTTTCACGCTCGCGTTGATCCCTAATCCGGTTCGGCATGCGTAGGAATAGATCTTCGCGCCATAGGCGAACGCGTCAGGCGTAAACATGCGAGCCTGGGCATCACGTAATCGGTAGCTGTCACGTTTGTCCAGCTCGTACCCCAGTTCTATGCTGCCTACAACGCCGTGGGAAAAGAAATCCATTTGCTTGATTTCCCGACTTCTGCGTTTTCGACTCGCGACAAAATCAACCAACTGCGAAATTGAATCGTACTCGCGATACTCGGCACCATAACCCTCGGTCACGATCTTTTTGACTTCAGCCAACAGATTTGGGTCGTACTCATCCTTGAAGATCAGAAATGCCCGTTGAATAGAGTAACTCGGCGTAGACGGTGGATAGCTTTTGAGCTGACGTATGCCCTGGTTGATGAAGTTCATCATGTTGCCCCGCTGGCCACGAATATTCGCGATAAAACCCAGGTAGGACGCTCCCACTACCGTCACATAGTCCTGCGCCAGAGTCCCCTTCACTTGCGTCGTCGCGTGCTGATCGTTCGTCTGGCCCTGATTTTTTTTTGGAGTTGCCACGTAAAACCTTCCTTAGTAAGCGATACCCAGAGCAACCAGGTGGGCGGCGGCTTCCTTACCCCATTGCACGACAATGGAGGTCGGATCGGCAGTGAACACGCGTACGGCGTTGCCGTGGTTGTCAGTGTGGCCGACAAGGCGTTGGCCGTCTCCGGTTTCGATGCAATAGAGCATATCGGGAATCGCCTCGCCGGTGGTTTCATCAACCAGTTGGAAGCGTTCGCTGTGTTTGGGCACAGTCACGATAGGAGTGAAGGGTGCGGCGCCGACTTGAGTGCCCACGAACACGTCGCCAGAGCCGGTGATGATCATACCGCCATGGGCGGTGCCACTGCCGAGAAACGCAATGGGTTGGCCATTGATCAGGATGTTGCCGATTCCTTCGGTGACCGAATCACCGCACGCCGTTGTGTCTCCGACACGCAGCACCGGCATGCCGTTGATATTCACGTTGGGCGAACCGCTGGTGCTTGGGTTGGTACCGTGACCGGTCACCGGACAGGCATTGAGATCGCTGAGTCGAGCGGCTGGTTTTGCCATCGTCTACTTCCTTGTATTGGCTAGGGCGCGGAATGTACCGGATCTATACCAGGGATAAAAGTCTGTCGCCGCGTATAAAGGCCGAATCTGGCGTAGCGAAGGATGCCGCCAGCAACTCACGGGTATAGGGATGGGCCCGGCAATCGCGTCCGAACCTTAGATCCTCGAGCCGCCGCTGCTGAGGATTTCGTTACGCTCAATCACCGCCCCGGTCAACGCACTGCCATCGTCCAAAGTGAAATCACGTCGTTCAGCAGTATCGGTCGCCAACTCCCCTGCATCCGGCAACCCGCCGTAACGCGGCCCGAGCAACCCGGCCAGCAGCACAATACCGAGCACACTCAAACTGCCGCTGATAAATCCACGACTGCTCGACGCCGCATTGAGGCTCTGCAGCAGACGGTTGCACGGCAACCAACGCAAAGTCGGATCGCACAGCAGGACCAGACTTGCGCCCATTTGTTCGATGACATGCGGATGCTAAGGATCGGCGGTACGCAAGACATCGAATGCAGCGCGCCAGGCTCACGAATGGGAGGCCGGTAGTGCCAGGCCCCGTAAAAAGAAGACGCTTCGTCGCCTCGCAAAAGATTGGCTGACAGAACGTTGACCTCGATCACTGGCGCACGGGCGAGACTGATTAATCTTCCGGCTCCATCGAAGGCCAGGGAAGGCTCACCGGGAGCCTGCGGCTGATCCCATTCAAGGAAGAACTCTCATGCGACCACTCAACATCATTCTGCTGTCGTCGGCATTCAACGGTTTGACTCAACGCGCCTGGCTGGAACTGCGTCAGGCCGGACATTCGCCCAGCGTCGTGGTGTTTACCGAGGACGCTTCGGTGTGTGAACAGATCGAACGCAGCGGCGCCGATCTGGTGATCTGTCCGTTCCTCAAGGACCGCGTGCCGCCAGCGCTTTGGCGTAACACCGAACGTCCGGTGGTGATCATTCATCCGGGCATCGTCGGCGATCGTGGCGCCAGTGCGCTGGACTGGGCGATCACCCATGAGCTGTCGAGCTGGGGCGTGACCGCGTTGCAAGCGGTTGAAGAGATGGACGCCGGCCCGGTCTGGGCGACCTGCGAATTCAATCTGCCGTCGGGCTTGCGCAAGTCCGAGCTGTACAACGGTCGGGTCAGCGATGCGGCGATTCGTTGCATTCGCGAGGTAATCGAAAAATTCGTCGAAGGTTATGCGCCAGTGCCGCTGGATTACACCGACCCCAAAGTGCGTGGGCGTTTGCAGCCGAACATGAAACAGATCGACCGAAGCTTCAACTGGCACGACTGCGCGCGCTTCATCAAGCGCTGCATCGACGCGGCGGACGGCCAGCCCGGCGTACTGGCAAGCCTGGCGGGAGGTCAGTATTACGTGTACGACGCGCACCTGGATTCGCGCACGGGCCTGCCCGGCGAAATCCTCGCCGTGCAGGACGATGCCGTGCTGGTCGCGACCGGCGATCAGAGCCTGTGGATCGGCTCGCTGCGGCGCAAACCGCAGCCTGGCGAAGAAACCTTCAAGCAACCGGCGCGGCATGTGCTGGCCGGGCAATTGGCCGATGTGCCGACGCTCGACAGCTCGATTGCCACCCAGCCGTTCAGCGACGCGGCCTATCAACCGATTCGGTACCGCGAATCCGGGCATGTCGGCGAACTGACCTTCGAGTTCTACAACGGTGCCATGAGCACCGAGCAATGCCAACGCTTGGTCCAAGCGCTGCGCTGGGCCAAGTCCCGCGACACTCAGGTGTTATTGATCAAGGGCGGACGCGGGAGTTTTTCCAACGGTGTGCATTTGAACGTGATTCAGGCCGCGCAGGATCCGGGGGCTGAAGCCTGGGCGAATATTCAGGCAATCGATGATGTCTGTGAGCAATTACTGACGGCGCGGCAACTGGTGGTCAGCGGCGTAACGGGCAGTGCTGGCGCCGGTGGCGTGATGCTCGCGTTGACGGCCGATATCGTCTTTGCCCGGGCCGATATCGTGCTCAATCCGCATTACAAAAGCATGGGGTTGTACGGCTCCGAATACTGGACTTACAGCCTGCCCCGCGCCGTTGGCCCGGCGATGGCCGAGCAACTGACTCAAGCCTGCCTGCCGGTCAGTGCCCACCAGGCCCTGCAACTGGGTATGGTTCAGGAGATCGGCCCGCGTTGCCCGGATGAGTTTTCGCTGTGGCTGCTGCAACGGGCCAACAGCGTTTTGAGCGACCCGACCTATGCCGCTGTGCGTGAACGCAAGGCCCGGGTTGATCAGGTGCTGATCCAGCAATGCCGTAAAAGCGAGCTGCAGGAGATGCAGGAAGACATGCTCTACAACCGCAGTGGTTTCGCCGAGAAATGCGCCCATTTTGTTTACAAGCGCAAGGCGTGTGGCACGCCGGCGCGGCTGATCGCGGATTGGGCACGGGGGCGTGAAGTTGAGCTGACGGACTGATCGTCACCGCCCGCCACGGCCTCATCGCCGGCAAGCGAGCGCTCACAGATATCAAACCGTGGCCGCGACCCTAATGGCGATTGAACGATGACGCAGTGTAGAGGCTGCACATACAATGCGCCCACCTCAAAAACTGGCCCGCCCATGGACATCGACCTCGCCCGCACCTTTCTGGAAATCGTCCGCCACGGCAGCCTCGCCGCGGCGGCGCAGAAGCTGTTCGTCACACAAACGGCAATCACCGCCAGGGTGCAGAAACTCGAAAGCCAGTTGGGCAGCACCCTGTTCGTGCGTAATCGGGCCGGGGCGAAACTGACGCCCAACGGCGAGGCCTTTGTGGTCTACGCCAATCAACTGGTGCAGACCTGGGAGGCCGCGCGCCGCGACTTGCCGCTGCCCGAGGGTTATCACAACGTGCTGCACATCGGCGGAGAAGTCAGCCTGTGCAATCCGTTGATGCTCAGTTGGGCTGCCGAACTGCGCGAGAAAATTCCCGGGCATGCGTTGCGCATGGAAATCCGCGACGGCGAAAACCTGCTGCGCCAACTTGAACTCGGTGTGCTCGACGCGGCGCTGGTCTATCAGCCCGAATACTGGCCGGGGTTGCAGGTCGAGCAGGTGCTGGAAGAAAAGCTGATCCTGGTGCGCGCGCCTGATCGCCCGGATCCCTACGTCTACATCGACTGGGGCCCGGATTTTCGCCGCCAGCACGATGCCGCTCTGCCGGAAAAAGCCAAAGCCGCGCTGAGTTTCAACCTCGGCCCTCTGGCCCTGCAATACATCCTCGAACACGGTGGCAGCGGCTACTTCCGCACTCGCGTCGTGCGCACCTACCTGGAGAGCGGCGCCCTGGAGCCGGTGACCAAAGCCCCTGAATTCGGTTACCCGACCTATCTGGTGTACTCGCGCGATCGCGACTCGACGACGCTGCAACAAGCCTTCAATCTGCTGCGCGAAGTGATTCGCAACGATGACGACTGGTCGCAACGCTGGAACCCACTGAGCTGAGGCGGCCGCTTTACAGCCGATCATGGCGCATGTGCCCCAAGGTCTGGCCTGCATAAACGAGCGGATCGGCTAATCTGCCGGGTATGACAACGATCCCCGCAGGTGACGCAGTGAGGCAGACCACCGAGGCATTTCGCAGTCGCTACCGTGCGGCGATCCATCCGCTTTACAACCCGTGGTTGCATGGCGCCTTCGTGCTGCTGTTCGGCGTACTGGCCATCGGCATGTTCTGGAGCAATGTGCAGCAGGTGCAACCGCTGCAATGGCTGACCGTGCCGCTGACCCTGCTGTTCTTCAATTTCGGCGTGTACAGCGTGCATCGCCATCTCGGCCACCATAAAAAAGCCTTCGCGAAAATGTTCTACGCCCGACATGCGGGCGATCATCACAGTTTCTTCACCCCCGGCCACATGACCTACGACAGTGCCCGCGACTGGCGGGTGATTCTGTTCCCGGCCTGGCTGATCGTCATTCACACGCTGTTCATCACCCTGCCGGGGTGGTGGCTGCTCGTGCAGGCCAATGTCAACGTTGCCGGGCTGTTCGGCGGCTGCATGGTGTTCGGTTATCTTGCCTACGAGGTGTTTCACGCCTGCGAGCATCTGCCGCCGGACAATCCGTTGACCCGGCTGCCGTGGATCCGCCAGATGCGTCGCCTGCACGAATTGCATCACCGCCGCGAGCGCATGCAGGAATGCAACTTCAACATTGTCTTGCCCTTGATGGACTACTTGTTCGGCACCCTTTACTGGGAGCCGGAAACCGCCCCTATGAGCCATTCGAGAATGCCCATGACGCGCCTGCAACACCCGATCGATATCGCCGGTGAACCGATTGCCGTGCTCGCCTACGCTGCCAGCGTCAGCCGCTGGCCAGAGTGGCACCCGTCTTCGCTGAAAATCAACGGCCCACAGGGCCCCCTGCATGCGGGTTCGCACTTCGAGGAGGATATTCATGCGGGTGGGCGGCCAGGTCACTTGAGCTGGGAAGTCACGGAGTATCTGCCCGGTCGGCGCTGGTGTGCGCAGGCGCACGGTGATCACGGGTTGTCATTGTTGCTCACTTACGAATGCTCGACCGAAGGCAGCGGCACACAGTTTGTGCGCACCCTGGAGTATCGCTTCGAGGGGCTGGGCATGCGCATCGCCAATCAGTTGCTGCTCAAACGCCGTATTGGTCGCGAGTCGGCTGCGTCGATGCTCGCGTTACGCGACATGGCCACGCAATACATTGCATCGGCGAGGGCAAGCGCATGAAGTTGGGACATGGGTTGATGCTGCTGATCATTCTCGTTTTCGCGTTTTTGTTGCTGATGCCCACCCGGGTTGAGCCGGTTGCCTGGAAACCACAGGCCGCGCCATCGCTGACCAACGGAATCTACGCCGAAAACCAAAAACTCAAAGGCGTTGCACAGGTTGGCCCGAGTGACATCGAAGGGCCAGAGGCGCTGCTGCTGGAAGGTGACTTTTTGATCACTGGATTGCATGACGGTCGGCTGATCCGCAGCAGTCTCGACGGTCAGGAACGCCAAGTGCTCGCAGATACCGGCGGACGTCCCTTGGGTCTGGCCCGACATCCCAACGGTTTGCTGGTGATTGCCGACGGCGTCAAAGGTTTGCTCTCGCTCGATGCACAAGGGCGCTTGATTGCCCTGGCGACAGCCGCCAATGGCCTGGCGTTCGGTTTCACCGACGATGTGGCCATCGACCAATCCGGGCATTACGCCTACTTCAGTGATGCCTCCAGCCGTTGGGGTTATGGCCATGACGGCGAGGCGATTATCGAGCATGGCGGTGACGGACGTCTGTTGCGCTATGACTTTCAGACCGGCAAAACCAGCGTACTGCTGGACAAACTGGAGTTCGCCAACGGCGTGACCCTCGGCCCGGATGACGCCTATGTATTGGTCAACGAAACCGGCGCTTACCGCATCAGCCGCTACTGGCTGACCGGGCCCAAGGCCGGCACCCATGACCTGTTCATCGACAATTTGCCGGGGCTGCCGGACAACCTCGCCTTCAACGGCAGCGACCGGTTTTGGGTGGCGCTGTACGCACCGCGCAATCCCTTGCTCGATGGCACTGCCGGGTATCCGCTCGTACGCAAGATGATCGTGCGAGCGCTGACCGTGTTGCCCAAACCGGTGGAAAAGCGCGGGTTTGTGCTGGGGCTGGATCTGGACGGCAAGGTGATTGCCAATCTGCAGGATGCCAGCAGCGGTAATTACTCACCGATAACGACGGCGCGCGAGTATGGGCAGTGGTTGTATTTCGGGTCGTTGAAGGCTTCGCATATGGCGCGTTTGCCCTTGGCAGATGCGCTCAAATGAGCCCGCATTAAAGGCACTGGACTGACTGACGCTATCGCTGGCAAGCCTGCTCCCACGCGGTTTGTGAAACATCGAAAATCATTCGATAACCATAAACCTGTGGGATCGGTCATGGGGCACCTCGCAAGGAGTCGATGAATTCGGACTCTGAACATTCGAGGTGCCGGGCGTGGTTGTCGTTCCAGTCAATCTACAACCGTAGGTCGGCGGATCAGGACGGGGGCTGCAAATGGCTGACGATCTCGTCCTTGACCTTCAGGCGCTTCTCTTTGAGTTTTTTCAGTTCATCGTCGCTGGGGGCATCCGAGGTGGCCGTTTCGGCCTTGACCACATCGGCATCAGCCTGGGAATACTTGTTGATCAGTGAATCCAGTCGTGGATCCTGGGTGCGTTTTTGCTGGATCTCTTCCTTCGTGCAACTCAAGTCCTGAAACAGGTCATGGGGAACCGGCATGGAACACCTCCATCAGTTGATCGGGAGGCCAGCGCGACCGATTGCGCTGACCCGTTATCAGAATGGCCTTGGTTGAACGCTTCTGTCGACCACCTGTCAGACCAGCGGCGCCCGTTCGTCGCCCTGTCGCTATTGCGATAAAGCCTTTGCTCGTTGCGCGCCCTCAATCGCCTGTCGCTCAAAAAACTGTGGCCGGTGGCCTGAAGCGATGAGGCCATTGGAGACGACACATTTAACGACTCATGGCGCGGGCAAGGAATGGTGCAGTCCGGCTCTTCTTGCTCGCCGCGACTTTTTGCGGCGTACCCGCCGCAACAATCTTGCCGCCCAGATCCCCCGCCCCCGGGCCGATGTCGATCACCCAGTCGCTCTGCGCGACCACGCGCATTTCATGTTCGACCACGATCACCGTGTGCCCCGCCGTCACCAGCGCATCCAACTGCTCCAGCAACCGATCGACATCGCGCGGGTGCAATCCGGTGGTCGGTTCATCCAGCACATACAAGGTGGCGCCACGCTGGTTACGCTGCAACTCGGTGGCCAGTTTGATCCGCTGCGCCTCACCGCCGGACAGTTCCGTGGCTGGCTGCCCCAGGCGCAAATAACCCAGGCCGATGTCGCGCAGCACCTCCAGTGAACGCCGAATGCCCGGTTGCTCGATAAACACGCTCACCGCCTCGTCGACAGTCAGTTGCAACACCTGAGCGATGCTCAAGCCTTGCCACATTATCGCCAGCGTCTGCGGGTTGTACCGTGCGCCATGACAGGTCGGGCACGGTGCATACACGCTGGGCATGAACAGCAATTCGACACTGACAAAGCCTTCCCCCTCGCACGTCGCGCAACGACCCTTGGCGACGTTGAAGGAAAACTGCCCGGCGTCATAACCCGCCGCCCGCGCCTGGGGTGTCGCGGCGAACAGCTTGCGCACGTTGTCGAATAACCCGGTGTAGGTCGCCAGATTGGAGCGTGGCGTGCGACCGATGGGTTTCTGATCGACTTGCACCAGTCGCTTGATCGAATCCAGTCCGGCGCTGACGTGTCCGCCGCTGACCTGCGGTGCGTCGTCTTCGAGGGTGAGTGCTTCCGACTCGTGATCAACCGTCGGCCGCCCCAGTTGCGCGCCGACCAGTTCCAGCAACGCCTGACTGACCAGACTCGATTTTCCGGAACCGGACACGCCCGTCACCGAAGTGAAGCAACCCAAGGGAAATTCGGCGCTGAGATTGGTCAGGTTGTTGCGGGTGATACCGTCGAGTTTCAGCCACGCTGTCGGCTTGCGCGCCGTCCGCGTCTGCCCTTGCGCTTGGGCAAACAGATAGGCGCGCGTCTGCGAATGCTCAATGGCGGCCAACCCCGCCGGCGGGCCGCTGTACAACACTTGACCACCCTGCTCTCCCGCCGCCGGCCCGACGTCAATCAACCAGTCGGCTCGGCGCATGGTTTCCAGATCATGCTCGACCACAAACAGCGTGTTGCCCTCGGCTTTCAAGCGCTGCAAGGCTTCGAACAAGGCCTCGCCGTCCGCCGGGTGCAAACCGGCGGACGGTTCGTCGAGCACGTAAATCACGCCGAACAATTGCGAGCCCAGTTGCGTGGCCAGTCTCAGGCGCTGCAACTCCCCGGACGACAAGGTCGGCGTGCTGCGCTCCAGCGCCAGATAACCGAGGCCCAAATCGGTCAGGGTACTGACCCGCTCGAGCAAGTCCTCGGCAATACGCTGCGCTGCCAGGCGTTTTTCCAGGGACAGGTTCGGGGTGTGCCGCACATCCGGCGCGCCAGTGTGTCCGCTGGCGCCGTGGGCTACACGCTGCTGACGGGCCTCGCGAGTCTGCGCATGGCTCAGGGTTTCGCCGCGCTCTTCAGCGCGATCCAGATAGCTGGCTGCCGCCACCGGTTTCAGCACCTCGGCCACCTTCAACAACGGCATCTGCGACAACTCGCCGATGTCATACCCGGCGAACGTCACCGACAACGCCTCGCGCTTGAGGCGTTTGCCCTCACACAGAGAGCAAGGACTGCCGAGCATGAACTGCGAAACACGCTTCTTCATCAGCGCACTTTGCGAGTGGGTAAAGGTGTGCAGAATGTAGCGCCGGGCGCCGGTGAACGTGCCTTGGTAACTCGGCTCTTTCTTGTGCTTGAGGGCGACGCGGGTTTCTTCCGGGGTCAGCCCGGCGTACACCGGAACGGTTGGGGTCTGTTCGGTAAACAGAATCCAGTCGCGCTGCTTTTTCGGCAGTTTGCGCCACGGGATATCGACGTCGATGCCCAGGGTCACGAGAATGTCGCGCAGGTTCTGGCCTTGCCACGCCAAGGGCCAGGAAGCCACCGCGCGCTGGCGAATGGTCAGGCCAGGATCAGGCACCATCAAGGCTTCGGTGACTTCATACACCCGGCCGAGCCCATGGCACTCGGGGCACGCGCCCTGTGGCGTATTGGGCGAAAAATCCTCGGCATACAACATCGCCTGCCCCGGCGGATAACTGCCGGCACGCGAATACAGCATACGGATCAGGCTCGACAACGTGGTGACGCTGCCCACCGATGAACGCGTGCTCGGTGTACCGCGTTGTTGTTGCAGCGCCACGGCAGGTGGCAGGCCTTCGATGGAGTCGACATCCGGCACGCCGACCTGATCGATCAGGCGCCGCGCATACGGCGCCACTGATTCGAAATAACGCCGCTGGGCTTCGGCATACAACGTCGAGAACGCCAGCGATGACTTGCCCGACCCCGATACTCCGGTGAACACCACCAAGGCATCGCGGGGAATGTCGACGTCAACGTTCTTCAGATTGTGTTCACGGGCACCGCGCACCCGAACCATGCCAGTCGTTGCCTTGGAGGTACGCTTGGAAGTCATCAGCCTGCCTTGGTAATGGAATGTTCAAGCTCAGCCACTGAGCACGTCACGAATCATCTGCAACAATGCGTCCGGGCTGTAAGGCTTGCTGAGCAAATGCGTGTCGGGGCTCAATTGGTGATTGCGCGAAATGATGTCGCGGGTATGCCCCGAGGCGAACAACACCGCGACCGGTGGCGTCTGCACCTTGGACCAGGCAAACAGATCGGAGCTTTTGATCAGCCCCGGCATGACCACGTCGGTGAAAATCAAGTCCACGTCGCAGCCTTCGAGCAACATCTGCATCGCCACGTCGCCATTGCCGGCGGTCAGCACGCGATAACCTTCCTCGCGCAGCAACTCGACCGCCGAAGCGCGCACAGCCTCGTTATCCTCGACCACCAGAATCGTCTCGTGACCACCCCTCAGCTGACTTTCGATGTTCGGCGCTTCTTCGCGGATCGGTCGCAGGCTGCGCGCAAAGTACAACTGCACGCATGTCCCCTCACCTGGCGTACTGTCGATCTCGACATGCCCGCCACTCTGTTTGACGAAACCGAAAACCATGCTCAGGCCCAGCCCCGTGCCCTGACCGTCAGCCTTGGTGGTAAAAAACGGCTCGAACACTTGCTCCAGCATCTGTGGCGGGATGCCGGGCCCCGTGTCGCTGACCGCGACCCGGACAAAGTCACCGGGGGTGATGCCCTTACCGACACAGAACTCGCCATCGAGAGCAACGTTGGACGCACTGAGCACAATGGTGCCCTCACCCTTCATCGCATCCCGTGCGTTGATGGCCAGATTGAGAATGGCGTTTTCCAATTGATTGCGGTCGACATTGATGTGCCACGGTGCTTGCGGCAGTTGCACATCAATCTGAATGGTTTCGCCCAGCGCCCGCTGGAGTAATTCACCGACACCTTCGAAAATCTGCTGCAGGTTGCACACCGCCGGTGACAACGGCTGACGCCGGGCAAACGCGAGCAATTGCGAAGACAATTTGGCCCCGCGCTCGACCGCCGCCAACGAAGCGCTGACCCGACGCTGCACGTTGGCGTTATTGGGCTCATGGCGAGCCAGCAAATGCAGATTGCCGGCGATCACCTGCAACAGGTTATTGAAGTCGTGAGCGACGCCGCCGGTCAGCCCGCCGATGGATTCCAGTTTCTGTGACTGGCGCAACTGCTCCTCGGCGGCCAGTCGCGCACCGACTTCATCGGCGACACGCTGCTCGAGGTTGCGGGTGAATTTGAGCAGGGATTCCTCGGCAATCTTGCGTTCATGAATATCGATCAACACGCCAGGGAAGCGAAACGGCTCACCCTGCTCGTTGAATTCGCAGGCTCCACTGGCCAGTACCCACATATAACTGCCGTCCGGACGCAAAACCCGGTATTCGGCGTTGTACGGCTCACCGGTCTGCAATACCTGATTGACCCGCTCCTGCACCCAGGCCAGGTCATCAGGGTGAATCCTGGCATTGGTGAGCGCCTGAGGCACATCGGTCAGATCCTGATCCGCCGGGTACGAGAACGTCCGAGCGAAACGCTCATCCGCCGATAACACATCATTGCGCACATCCCAGACAAACGAGCCGAGCAAGGCACCGGCATTGAGCGCCAGACGCACGCGCTCATTATCAGCGCGGTAAGCGTATTCAGCGGCCTGGCGCAAACGCTCGGAACGCATGAACTCCGTGGTATCAACCACTATCGCCATGACCCCGGACGGCACCCCTTCATCGTTGGCGACAGGGCTGTAATACAAATCCAGGCAGACTTCTTCGGGAATGCCATCACGCAGCAGCACCATGTCCTTATTGCGAAACGACAAGGTGCCACCGGCCAGACAGGTATCGACGACATGGCGGTTGAACTCGGCGACTTCCGGCCAGCCCAGCTCCACCGGTGAGCCCAACAAAAATGGATGGCGGCCACCGGCAAACTTCGAATAGGCGTCGTTGTAGATCATGTAGCCAGCACGGCCCCAGAGCATGACCAACGGCAACGGCGACGCCAGCATCATTTGCACGGTGCTGCACAGGCTGGCGGGCCATGTCTCCAGCGGCCCCAGTTCGGTTTGACGCCAGTCGAACGCGCAAATGCGTCCGGCCATTTCGCCTTTCCAACCTTCACAACCGTGGCTATCGGATAAAAACTGCATCGCCTGACTCGGTGTCCTGTGGTGGTTGCCCGATCAATCACTACGCCCAAACGACGCGGCGTCCTTGTGTTTCGAGCATCGCAGGTCGTATTGGTTTCATAAGAGGTATAGCCGGTTTCATAGCCTGCTCAGGTTCAAACCCCGATCAGATGTTTCAGCGGGTGATAGCCCGTTTTCATCTTGGCGGCAACGTCGAGAATCGCTTTCTCGATACCGTTCAGGTGCACGCACGTCAACTCGATCGCGGCGCTCTGATCGCCGGCCTCGATGTACTCGATCAGGCGCAGGTGTTCGTTGTCGCGGCAGGCTTCGTGGCTGTCGTCGTCCAATGCGGCGATGTACAGGGAGGCACGGGAAATCAGCTTCTGAAACCAGTCGAGCAGTACCGGGTTATTCAGGCTGCGTGCAAGCTTGAGGTGGAACTCACCAAGCAGATGAATCAACCGCTCGTGGTCGCCGGCTTCATGGGCTTGATCTTCCAGCAACAGGTGATCGCGCAGCACCTGCATCGCCGCAGCGTCCTTGCGTCGACACAGCTCGGTGACAATACCGATCTCGATCAGACGGCGGGTTTCGAACAGCGAGCGAATTTCTTCATTGCTGGGCAACGACACCGATGCCCCTTTGTTGGGTTCGGTGGTCACCAGGCCCTCGGCTTCCAATTGCTTGAGCGCGGCCCGCACTGAGGTGCGGCTGACATTAAATAATTGCGCGAGCGAGGCCTCGCCCAGTTTCATTCCCGGACGCAGTGAGCGCTTGCAGATCGCCTCGTAAACCCCTTGGTAGACGCGGTCGACCGTGGTTTCCAGTTTCTTTTCGGTCACTCCAAAGCTCCTTCATTGCTGGCAACGCTGCCGTGGCGCATGAACCGTGGCGCAGAATATCGCCTTCGGCCCCAAGATGCAGGCTCTTGATGGCAAGTCGTGACCGGGGTGGCTCGAGAAATGTCCGGGCAAAAAAAATCGCAGCCTGCGGCAGTGGCTTGGAAAAGTCATCCCAAGGCGTTGCCGCAAGCTGCGATCTTTTGACGTTCGCGGTTAATCCGTGCCGTATTTCGGCGAACGTGGGCCGTACAGCAGGCCTGCCGGGTGCCCGGCTGACAACAGACGATTGCTCGCCACACCGGCAATCGGGTAACCGGCATCGGTCGAGCTGTTGATGATCTGCTTCACTGCCGCCGTGATCAGCATGCCGATCAGGCCACCGCCGCCGTTATTGTTGCCCTCTTCGCTCGACGCCCGAGCGGAGCCGGTCCACAGTGTGATGCCGGATTTCAAGTCGACCAGTTTCGCCGTCGCAGTGACTGCGGTTTCGCTGCTGATCACCATGTAACGCGTACCGTACTCGGTCACGGTGATGTACAGCGCCGCATCCGCACCAAAGATTTCCTTGAGCTTGTTGGGCGGTGCCTGATGGATATCGTCTGGCGTGGTCAGGCCGTTCTGACGGAACGTCTCATCAACCAGCGCGATCGGCAGTACGTAGTAACCGGCTTCCGCCAGCGGGAACGTCACTTGCGACAACAGGCTGTACGACGCCTTGACGTCCGGCGAGGTGTTCAGCGGCGGCAGCACCAGAATGCTCTTCGGGCGCGCTTGTTTGTACGCCGAATAATCCACGGTCTTGGGTTTTACACAGCCACCAAGCATGCTCAGCGCCAGCACGCCCACCAGCAGCTTCACCGCACGCGGGATCATTTCGCATCTCCGGTCTTGGCGTTTTTAAGCAGGAAATCCATGTACGTGCCGGACTCTGGGAACAGGGTCTTTTCGGTACGGAACTGCTGCACCATCTGATCGTCTTTGCCCATGCTCAGGTACAGCAGACCGAGGTGCGCGTGGTATCCCGGTGGCACGGCCTTACCCGTGGAACGGATCTTCTGCAAATCGGCTTCCAGTGCTTCTGCCTGGGCTTCTTTCGGTGTTTCGCTCTTGAAGTACTCGTAGACCTGGGGTTCGTAGCCTTCCCACTGGTACAGGGTTTGCGGGCTGCTGCAACCGGCCAGCAGAGCGCTGGCGGCCAGCGTCAGGGCCATCAGCGACCGCGACAAAGTCAAATTCATTGGATGTTGCTCCTTGCAGTGGGCGTCAATCAGTTGCCCGGTTTCCAGGCACCGGCGTTCATGCCATCAACCAGACGATTGATCGCCTCGCGCATGGCCAGATCCAGGACTTTGCCGTTGAGGGTGGAGTCATAAGCAGCGGTGCCGCCGAAACCGATGATTTCGCGGTTGGACAAGGCGTACTCGCCGGCGCCCTGGGTCGAATAGACCACTTCGGAGGTGCTGATGTTGACGATATTGAGGTTGACCTTGGCGTAAGCGATCTGGGTCTTGCCACGACCAAGAATGCCGAACAACTGGTGGTCGCCAATCTCTTTGCGACCGAATTCGGTGACGTCACCGGTGACCACATAATCGGCGCCTTTGAGACGCTGAGCCTGGCCCTTGATCGCGGCTTCCTGCTGGATTTCGCCCATGTTGTCGCGATCGAGCACGGAGAAACGGTTGGTCTGCTGCAAATGCGTGATCAGGATGGTCTTGGCCTGACCGCCGAGACGGTCGACACCGTCGGAGAAGATCCCGCGCATGTAGCTGGAGCGATTATCAAACTTGCCCACCGCCATCGGCACGCGAACGCCAGTCCAGACTTGAGTGGCGCTTTCTACCTTGGCCACCGGCAGCGCGCGGGAGCTTTCGGTGGCGCAACCGGCCAGCGTGCCGGCGATGGTGCCAAGCACGGCGATTGCAACGCCTGAGACCAGCATCCGGGAGATCATTCTCACTGAATATTCCTTCTTGAAAAACGGTGTGTCCCGGCACGGTAACGTGATGGGGCGCGGAAAAGGGGCCGCATTATGACAAAGTGCCATCATTGATGACAGATTTTTTTGACGCCAATGAATTGGCTTTCCGATTTCAACTCCCTCAGAGTCTTAGGGGGTTGTCAACTGTCAGGAATGACAGTTTACGAGGGGCTATTACAGGCATAGGTTGAGGTTGTCGTTGAACACTCTTCATATTGATGGCACTCGCTGCCCAGGAGCTTCACATGTTGACGGAACACCTTCTGCCCCAAACAAAAACCAATCCTTCCTCCGGCACCGTATCTGCCGATGTTCAGGGTGAGCCGACGTTCAATGCCGATGGCTTCAATTTCGCCTACGACTACTACACCACGGATAAAAAACTGCGCCTGACACTCAGCGCCGTTCAGACGATCGAGGATGATCAGGGAAACAGGGTTATCAGAGGCATAGAAATGGTCTTCAATTCCGACATCGTCAGTGGGACCCACGCCATCAAGGACGGTAACTTTTCTGCAACGTGGTGGACAATGAGGGCCGAAGGAGACGACACCTTGTTCCATACGTATAACGCGGACGACGGATCAGTCGCTCTGTCTTTTGATCACGATCAGGAACTCTACGAAGGCAGTTTTACCTTTGAGTCCAAAGGGCCGGGGTCTGCCAGCGCAATCATCAAATCGGGCAGTTTCTCGATCCAGGGTCGGGATAACTTCACGCTCTAAAAAAGGGTTGCCGCTTTGTGTGGAGCTGCCGAAGGCTGAGATCTTTTGATCGTTTTTTAGATCAAAAGATCGCAGCCTGCGGCTGCTTGTACAGGGTTTGGTGTTCCGGCAGGGATAAAGTTGATCAATGAAAGTCGCGGCTCTGCACGCGGATGCCGTTGAGCAACGGGCTCAGGTCGCTCAGGCGGCCGGCGATCAGGTGGCGCACTTCGCCCTCGCGCTCCCAGCGGCCATCAACCTTGAGCAATTGCGAGCCGACCAGTACCTGGCGTTGACGCTCGGCCAGATCGCGCCAAACCACCACGTTGACGTTGCCGAACTCGTCTTCCAGGGTCACAAACGTCACGCCGCTGGCGGTGCCTGGCCGTTGGCGCCCGGTCACCAGCCCGGCAACGCTGACCGGCCGACCGTGTTCGACGTCGAGCAACTCCTGCGAACTGCGGCAACGCCGCGCCTTCAGCTCGCCTCGTAACAACGCCAGCGGATGCGGCCCCAATGTGGTGCCAACGGTCGTGTAATCGGCGTGCAGATCCTCGCCGACGCTGGGTTTTGGCAGCACCACGTCGGGCTCTTCCTGACTCGGTAGCCCGGCGAACAGCCCGAGTTGCTTCTGCATCCCGGCCACTTCCCAGCGCGCCCGATGCCGATGACCGGCCAAGCCGCGCAACGCTCCGGAATCGGCCAGCAAGGCTTGCGCTCGACTGTCGAGCCCGGCCCGTTCCCCCAGATCGGCAACATCGGCGAACGCCCCACGCACTCTTGCGGCTTCGATGCGCCGGGCATCGTCCTCGCGAAACCCCTTGATCATGCGCAGGCCCATGCGAATCGCCGGTTGTGCGCCAGTGATGGGTTCCAGGCTGCAATCCCAGTCACTGGCACGCACATCCACCGCACGGATCTGCAACTGATGCCGACGGGCGTCCTGGAGAATCTGGTCCGGGCTGTAGAAGCCCATCGGCCAACTGTTGATCAGCGCACAAGCGAACGCCGCCGGTTCGTGGCACTTGAGCCAGCAACTGGCATACGTCAACAAGGCGAAACTGGCAGCGTGGGACTCAGGAAAGCCGTAACTGCCGAAACCTTTGATCTGCTCGAAAATCTGCGCGGCGAATTCCGGCGTGTAACCGTTTTTCTTCATGCCGGCGGCAAGTCTTTCCTTGTGTGGCTCCAGCCCACCATGACGCTTCCACGCGGCCATGGAGCGGCGCAACTGATCGGCTTCACCGGGGCTGTAATCGGCGGCGACAATGGCGATCTGCATCACCTGCTCCTGAAACAGCGGTACGCCAAGGGTGCGTTTGAGCACCACTTCCAGTTCCGGCGACGGGTAGGTCTCCTCCTCTTCCTTGTTTCGGCGGCGCAGGTACGGATGCACCATTCCACCCTGAATCGGCCCCGGCCGGACGATAGCCACTTCAATCACCAGATCGTAGAACTTCGCCGGTTTCAGGCGTGGCAGCATCGACATCTGCGCCCGGGACTCGATCTGGAACACGCCGATGGTGTCGGCGCGGCTGATCATGTCGTAGGTGGGTTTGTCCTCGGGCGGAATCGTCGCCAGGCTCAGATCCAGATGGCGATGTCGGCGCAGCAAATCGAAACAGCGGCGGATCGCACTGAGCATACCGAGGGCGAGGATATCGACCTTGAGCAGCCCGACCGCGTCGAGATCGTCCTTGTCCCACTGAATGATCGTACGGTCGGCCATCGCCGCGTTCTCCACCGGCACCAGACTGTCCAGGGGCTGTTCGGAAATCACGAAACCGCCGGGGTGCTGCGACAGATGCCGGGGGAAACCGATCAGTTGCCCGGTCAGGCTCAGCACCCGGCGCAACACCGGGCTGTCAGGGTCGAACCCGCCTTCGAGCAAACGCGCCAGCGGCGGCGTTTCATCGCTCCAGTGGCCGCAGCAATCGGCCAGTGCGTTTATCTGATCCGGCGGCAGGCCCAAGGCCTTGGCCACATCGCGCACCGCGCCGGCGGCGTGATAGGTGCTGACCACCGCCGTCAGTGCCGCACGATGTCGGCCGTAGCGGCGGAACACGTATTGCAGGACTTCTTCACGGCGTTCGTGCTCGAAGTCGACGTCGATGTCCGGCGGCTCGTTGCGCTCCCTGGACATGAAGCGTTCGAACAGCAGCGTGGTGCGATCCGGGTCGATTTCCGTAATGCCCAGGGCAAAGCACACCGCCGAATTGGCCGCCGAACCACGGCCCTGACAAAGAATCTTTTGCTCGCGGGCGAAGCGCACCACGTCGTGCACAGTGAGGAAGTAGCTTTCGTAGCCGAGTTCGGCGATCAGTTCCAGCTCATCGTCGATCTGCTTGAGCACTTTGGGCTGTGGCCCTTTCGGCCAGCGCCAGGCGATGCCCTCTTCGGTCAGGTGACGCAACCAGGTACTGGCGCTATACCCCTCAGGCACCAGTTCCTTGGGGTATTGATAACGCAACTGGCCCAGGTCGAAAGTGCAGCGTCGGGCCAGGCTCACCGAGGCCTGCAGCAAGGCCGGCGGGTAGACCTCGCGCAGCACCTCGACGCTGCGCAAATGCCGCTCGCCATTGGGGTGCAGGCGTAAACCGGCCTCAGCCACCGGAACGTGATGACGGATCGCGGTCATGGTGTCCTGCAAGGCGCGCCGGCCACGGGCGTGCATGTGTACATCGCCGCTGGCCACCGGCATGATTCCCAGCTCAGCGGCCAGACTCGACAACGCCGCCAGCCGCCGCTGATCGTCCTGCCCGCGGTGCAACTGCACCGCCAGCCACAGCCGCTCGCCGAAGGTTTGCTTCAACCAGCGACCCTCTTCCCTGTCATCCACCGAGTCCGGCACCCACAACACCAGCAACCCGGGCAGCGCTTGGCTGAAATCCTCGCGCAGCACCTGGTACTGGCCTTTCTGCGTGCGCCGCCGGGCACGGGTGATCAAACCGCACAACGCCTGATAACCCTCGAGGTTCTCCACCAGCAGGACCAGTTTCGGGCCGTTGTCGATGCGCACTTCACTGCCGATGATCAGCGGCAGTTCAACGGATTTCGCCGCTTGCCAGGCACGCACTATTGCGGCCAGCGTGCATTCGTCGGTGATCGCCAGTGCCTGATAGCCGTGTTGTTTCGCCCGCTGGAACAGTTCCAGCGCACTGGACGCACCACGCTGGAAACTGAAGTTCGACAGGCAGTGCAATTCGGCATAACCATCGCTCATGCAAACCAGCCTTGCAGCCACAACGGCCCACCCTCGCCCACGGTTCGATAAGCCCAGCCTTGCTGACCGGCGCGGTTCTGGATCAGGTAATAGTCGCGGCGCACATCGTCACCGTCCCACCAGCCTGACTCGATACGCTCCGGGCCCATGAGAATCCGCGCCGAACCTTGCGGCACGCTCTGCGGTTCGCCCAGCAACCAGCCCGGACGATAGACACTGGGCAAACCTGCACAGCGTTGTTTGTCGACGCCGTTCTGCCAGGCACATTCGGGCCGGTGATCGGCCTGAAAGCGCAGCCCTTGCACCGCATCATCGCCCAGTCGTGCGCGCAGACGTTCGCGCAATTGCTCCCAGGGCAAGGTCTGCTGTGGGCGGTCGTCGAACAGTTCCTGACATTGCGGCACAAAACTCGGCAGATCTTCGGCGCGCAAACGGAAACCGCGTACCGGCGCTTCGACCTGCACTTGTTCCAGTCGCCCACGGGCCAGTTCGAAGAGCATCGCCGGATCGCGCTCGGCGCTGAGCAAGCCGACTTTGATCACTGTGTCCGGCAACCCGGCGTGTTCAAGATGCAAATCGAACCGTTGCACGCCGCTGTCGCGTCCACAAAGGAATGCCGACAGGTCAGCGGTCAGACGTCGTAACGGGAACAGCAGCGCCTGATGGGATTGCACGTCGAAATTGAGTTCAATACGTACATCGAAACGGTCCGGTGGCAGGTAGAACGCCAGCGCGAGTGGACGTGCGCCGGACAAGGTGTCGAGGTGCTTGAGCATTTGTGCCTCGAAACGCCGGGCCAGCGCCTGACGCGGCAAGCTTTGCACCTGACTGAGGTTGCGCAGGCCCATACGCGACAACGCCGTGGCTACAGCCGGCTCCAAGCCAATGCGATCGACGGGCAATTGCCCAAGGTGATGCTGCAAGGCTTCGTCGTCCGGTACCACCAGGCCGTCATAAGCATTGGCCAACACCCGCGCCGCCACCGGGTTTGGCGCGGCGACGATACGGTGACGAAAACCCAGGTCCGTCAGTTCCTTGCGCAACCGCGCCTCGAACTGCGCCCAGGACCCGAACAGGCCCAGGCTCGACTCGATCTCGAACACCACAGTACGCGGGTAATGCACGCTGACTTGCGCACTGAAACGGTAGGCCCATGCGGCCAGAAACTGCTGCCAGTGCTCGACGTCGGCAACATCATAATCCGCCGTGGCAAAGCCCTTGCTCAAGGCTTGCGCGGCGGTCATTGACTGACCGGGCCGCAGCCCGAGTTGGCGCGCCGCCGGGTTGACCGCTTGCAGCACCCGGCGCTGGGCCGGACCGCTGAGCAGCACCAATGGCTCATCGGGATCGGGACGCTGACGCAGCACCGCGTCCAACGCCAATTGCGCAAACACAATACACACCCAGCGCATGACGACCTCAGTGCCCCACGGCAAAAGCAATCGGTGCCGGGCGCGCCAGTCCGCCACGGCACTTGAGGATACGTAATTGCGCGGGTTTGGCGTCGATGGCAATCCGTAAGGCAGCGGGCGAAGGGTTGATCGCTTCGCTCAACGGCCGCCACGCAAATGCCAGGGTCTGGCCCGTTTCCGCCGCTACCTGCAAACGCCGCAACGCGCGGTCATCCGCCTTGTGCGGCCAGCACAGCACCGCACCACAACTGCCTGAACGCAGGCATTGCTCCGCCGCCCACAAGGCATCGCGCTCACTGGCCTGAATGACCGACAACTGGCGAAGATCGACCCCGGCGTTTTCCCACGCCTGGGGGTACGGCACGAAGGGCGGTGCAACCAGCACGATGCGTTCACCTGCCGCCGATAACCGCGCCAATGTCGGCCAGACCAGTTGCAGTTCGCCGACACCGGGGCCGGCCAACAGGATTTCGCTCAACGCGGCTTCCGGCCAGCCACCGCTGGGCAGCGCCGCATCCAGTGCCGCATGCCCGGTGGGTTGCGGACTGGCGGCCGGTGGCGCAGGCCGGCCCTTCCAGACCTGGCCGCCATTGAACAGCGTATCCAGCGCAATGACGGCGCCCATCAGCCTTGCCTCACCAGACCGCAGAACACCCCTTCGATGGCCAGATCCTGATCATCGCCCACGACAATCGGCCGGTACGCCGGGTTGCGCGGCAACAACCGCACCCCATCGCCGACACGTTCGAAGCGTTTGATGGTGACTTCACCGTCGAGGCGCGCCACGACGATCTGGCCATTCAGCGCCTCGGGATGGCGTCGCACGCCGACCAGATCACCATCGAGAATGCCGTCTTCGATCATTGAGTCGCCCTGCACCCGCAGCATGTAATCCGGTGTGCGAGAGAACAGCGCCGGGTCGAGCATCAAGCGGCTATGAATCTCGGCATCGGCGCCAATCGGCGCACCGGCGGCCACACGACCAAGCACCGGGATATCGAGCCACTCCGGGCGCGCCGGTTGCCCGAGCAAGCGAATGCCCCGGGCCTGATGCGGGTTGACCTCGATAAACCCGGCTTCGGTGAGCGCCAGCACATGCTTGCGCGCCACGCTACGGGAGGCAAAACCAAAAGCCTCGCTGATTTCAGCGAGGCTTGGGGGCTGACCGTGTTCGGCGATGCGTTCGCGGATAAAGGTCAGGATGGCGGTGCGGCGGGGAGTCAGATTGGTCATGGAGTACATTTGTACTCCTGTAGGATTTTCCTGACAAGCACCATCAGTCAGGTGGGTGTCGCGACAGAAAAATGTGAAACATGTGACAGGATGTTTACGATTTTTTTACTAATGTTCTTCTACAGTTACACACGTTACTGCGTGTGTTTTCTATTCATGTAGAGGAAGGTTTGACATGGCTTTGGGCAACGGACTGCGTTCACCGTCCATCACTTCTACGCGACTGGTGTTGCTGTTTTCCCTGGCGCTGGTGGCGTTGTACAACCTGGCGACCTGGAAGGCGCTGGGCACACTGATCACCCTGCAAGGCGCGTACAAACTGGCATTTTTCGCCTCTTTCGGGCTGTTTTTATGGGCCGCAATCACTCTGCTGCTGACCCTGGTGTCGTTCCGCTGGACGCTGAAACCGGTGCTGACCGTGGTCGCCCTGCTCTCGGCTTGCGCCGCGTATTTCATGAACGAATACGGGATCACCATCGACACGGTGATGATCCAGAACGTGTTCGAAACCAACCCCGGTGAAGCCACCGCGCTGTTGAGCGGCAAGCTGATGGCCTATGTGCTAGTGCTCGGCGTACTGCCGGCGGCGCTGATCTGGCGTTGGCCGGTGAGCTATCGACCGTTCTTTCGCGGCCTGCTGAACAAGATTCTGGTGATCATCGCCTGCGTGCTGGTGATCGCAGCCTCGGTGGGCACGTTCTATTCGACCTACGCGCCGATCTTTCGCGAAGAAGACAAACTCACCCACTTCATCAACCCGACCAACTACATCTACGCGATCAGCAAATACACCAAGCAACGCCTGGGCATCAAAAAGCACTTCGTGGTGCAGGCTGTCGGCGAAGACGCAGTGATGAGCGCCAAGGCTGCCAGCCGCGAGAAGAAATCGCTGATGGTGTTCGTGGTCGGTGAAACCGCCCGCGCCGATCACTTTTCGTTGAACGGTTATGAGCGTGAGACCAATCCAGAGCTGAGCAAACTGGACATCCTCAACTTCACCCAGGTGCATTCCTGCGGCACGTCGACAGCGGTGTCGGTGCCGTGCATGTTCTCGATGTTCCCCCGCGAGGATTACAGCGACAAGAAAGGCAAAACCTACGAAGGCCTGCTGGACATCCTCCAGCGCGCCGGCGTGCAAGTGCTGTGGCTGGACAACAACAGCGACTGCAAAGGCACCTGCCTGCGCGTACCGCATCGCGATATTTCGAAGAACCAGCCGGGACCGTTCTGTGACGGCAACAACTGCCTCGACGAAGCCTTGCTGGCCGATCTGCAAAGCTACATCGACAGCCTCAAGGGCCACGCGATCATTGTTCTGCATGCCGATGGCAGCCATGGCCCGGAATACTACGAGCGCTATCCGAAGGACATGGAGCGTTTCAAACCAATCTGCCACACCAACCAATTGGGCAGTTGCAGCCGTGATGAGCTGGTGAACGTCTACGACAACACCATCCTCTACACCGACCATTTCCTGGCCAAGGTGATCGAGTTGCTCAAGCGCAATCAGGATGCACTGGATACATCGATGGTTTACGTCTCTGATCACGGGGAATCGTTGGGGGAAAACGGGTTGTATCTGCATGCAGCGCCTTATGCACTGGCACCCGAGGCACAGACCCATGTGCCGATGGTGATGTGGTTTGGCAACAACACCTTGGCCAGCGAAGGCATCGACCGGGGCTGCCTGCAAGGCAAGACCGGCCAGGCGGATCTGAGCCATGACAACCTGTTTCATTCGGTGCTGGGGTTGTTCGGGGTGAAGACCTCGCTGTATCAGCCGGGGCTGGATATTTTCCACGGCTGCCGCCCGTCCATGACCGCCGCACAATAACCCGCCCCCACACCCCCCTTGTGGGAGCGAGCTTGCTCCTACAGGGGATGGTGTGTCGCTTGAGAGGTCATTGACGCTTGAGGATCTGGTCCATGACCCAGTCGGTTTTCAGGGCCTGTTCGGCCATCGCCGGGTGTTGCGAATCACCGCGAATGTGGGCGTTCATGCCCAAGACGTGGTGCCATTGGATGTGTTCGTGATGGGGGATGTCCAGGCTGACGGTTTGATCGGTATGCAATTGAACGGGATGTTCATCAAACACCGAAAAGCTGATTCGCCCCTGGCTGCCGATGATCTCGACCCGATCCTCGCGCCGATCGGCAACAAAGCTCCAGCACCCCATGCCCAACGCTCCGCTGGCGAAGCGCCAACTGGCGCTGACCGCATCTTCCGCCGCGTACAACCCGGCCTGATGCGCGGTGAAACCAGCGACATCAATGATGTCGCCGAGCAAATACTGGAACAGGTCAATGCCATGGCTGGCCAGATCGGCGAAGTAACCGCCACCGGCGACCGCCGGATCCGTACGCCAGTTGTGACGCCCATCCAGGTCTACGGAGGACGGCGCTTTGGTCAGTGTCCAGCTCAGGTGCCGCACCGCGCCGATACGCTCCTGCTCCAGCCATTGCCGCACTTGCGCAAAGCGCGGCAACGAACGCCGATAGTAGGAAACGAACAGGTGCAACCCGGCGTCGGCAAACGCCTGCTGCATCTCACGGCTTTGCCCGGCATTGAGCGACATGGGTTTTTCCACGCAGCCATGTTTACCGGCGGCAGCGACTTTCAGGCTGTAGGCGTGGTGACTGTCGGGAGGCGTGGCGATGTACACCGCGTCCACCTCGGAATCGTTGATCAGCGCATCGACATCGGTGTAGACCCGTTCGATGCTGTGGCGCGCGGCGTAATCGCTCACCGCCTCAAGACGTCGTCCCATCACCGCCACCAGCGCCGAACCGGGCGCCTTGTAAAAGGCCGGCCCGCTCTTGCGCTCGGCGACGCTGCCACAACCGATCATGCCCCAACGCACCACGTCCATTGTTGCCTCCCTGTGTCTTGACGATCAGCCGATACGCAAGGCACGCAGATCGAGGCGCCCGTCCTTGAGCGGTGGGCACCAGTAGTAGCCGCCGGTGATCGGCCGGCTGATGCGATACAGACCATCGGTGATGCCATCTTCCAGACCGCTCATGCGGCGCAGTTGCGCTTCGAAGGCATCCAGCGAAAAACCGAACGCGAGGAACATCAAACCGGCGCGATGCCCCTCGATCCACGGCATCGAGCGACGCACGACAAACGCCTCAGGGGCGAAGCTTTCCTGCGCCGTGCGTTTGACGTGGGCGGAAATGGGTGCGTCGTCGATTTCTTCGTTGTCGCTCAAGCGACGGCCCATGATGTTGTCCTTGTCTTCGGCGGACAATGTGTGAAAACCCTTGAGGTCATGCTGCCACTGCTGGATCGCCGCGAAGCTGCCACCAACCAGGCCTTCAGCGCCCTCTGCTAGCAACGCAGCGGCAATAGCCGCTTCATCGTGCGGGTTTTCAGTACCGTCTTCGTAGCCCGTCAGGTCATGACCTTCCTTGTGGCGGAAGGCTTCCTGGGCCTCTACCAGACACAAGGCCGGCGCCAGAGCGGCTTCAAAAGCATTGCAACGATTGAGCAGTTCACCACGGTCGACACCGTGCAGCCAGACCCACAGCGCGTGCTGGGTCGACGGGTTTTCCACGCCGACGCCGGTCATGGCCGGGAAACTGCGCAGGCCGTCGATTTCTACGTTGAGGGCCCTGGTCAGGGATTCACCGAAACCGACCACCACCGACTTGCCATCCACCAGATTCATCAGGTTGTCGATCGCCTGCGGCAGTGCTGCAACCGACTCAAGGGCGAAGAACAGATGACGTGCTTGCGCAGGAACAGGGGTGGCGAGAATGCCCGGCTGGTAGTAACTCATGTGAACTCCTTGGGAAAGTGCGCGGGAGTTTACCCCTGGCCAGAGGATTTGTGTGGGTTCAGATGCCGCAAAACCCTCACCCTAGTCTTGTCTCAGAGACGAAGGGCCGTTCTCAATACGCCACGCACTCGGGCTCATCCCTGTCCAGCGTTTGAACGCCCGGCGAAAGCTGCGCACATCGCTATAACCGGCCTCTTCGGTGATGCGCTCGATAGACATATCCGGATTGGCCAGCAGACTCAGGGTGCGCGCCTGCCGCACTTGCTCCTGTAAAGCTTCAAACGTCAGCGAATGCTCGGTCAAACGCCGGCGCAAGGTGCGGCTGCTCATGTTCAGGTCGCGGGCAATCTTCTCGATATGAGTGCCACAAGCAAGATCCCGGGCTATCGCCCGCTCCACGGCCTGGATCAGATCGAGCTTCTGATGCACCTGCGCGGCTTCAAGCTCCAGCAAGGCCACCGCCTGACGCAACGCCAGCGCATGATGATTGGGCAGCTTGACGTCCAGCCATTGCACATCGATCAGCATACGGTTGTGCAGGCAACCAAAGCGCACGTCCGGCCCAAGCAGGCGGTGGTACTCGCTCAGGTAGCCTGGCGCGGCATGGACAAATTGCACGGCGATCGGCTTGAAATCCGCCCCGGCCAACGCCCGACCGTACACCAGGAGGCTGGCGAAAAACTCCTCGACCGCAAACACCTGCACATCGGCGAACGGCAAGCGACATTCGGCATCGAGATGCACTCGGTCACCCACCACATCGACGCTGGACACCACAATCGCGCCGGAGGTGTGCTGATGGCGAATCCCTACGGAAAACGCATCACGCAAGGTTCTGCACAGCGATAGCACATGTCCGAGCAAACCAAGCGTGCCAAGCACGTTCTGCGCCCCGACCCACAGGCCGAGCCCCTGATTGGGCAGCACTTTGAGCGCACGCTGAATCATTGCCACAGCCTGGCGATAGGAAATCCGTTGCGCCGGATCCTGCAGGTCTTCGAGAGTAAAACCCAGACCACGGCACAGGCTCTCGGGCTCGACGCCGTTGATTTGCGCGACTTCAGCCAGGGTTTGCAGGAGGAACGGCGACACCAGCGCCAGTTCGAAGGTCGGGTCTTGGACTTTTACGTTCATGAGCGGCTGACATTCCGGATTACGCTTGATTGTTATTTTTGTTACCGGTTATGTCGAAGAAAGTTAGCACAGGGTTTATCGACTGTCCGCAGAAGCCCCCCTACGTGTCCGCCAATACCCTGCCCCGTCAGGCTCCAAGCGCTTATTTCTAGAGTGCCGGGCGTCCTGCGTGCCGGCGTTTCGCCCAAACACAATAATAATGAGGACGGATATGTACCCGAACCGCGCGACATCCCCCTTGCGCCTGGCCCTGACATTGCTGGGCTGCACCGCGACCCTGCCGGCGCTCGCCACCGAAGCCGGCGTCGACAACATCGGCCCGGGCACCGATGGCTTCTTCATGCTGCCGCTGGAGGTCGACAGCCTTGCGCAGAACATGGTCGCGTTCAACCTCTACTACAACCATTACAAGTCGACCCGACTCAACATCAGTTCACTGGGCGGCAAAGTGCAGAATGTCGAAATCGAATCCACCGCGGTGATTCCGCGTCTCGATTATTTAAGCCCGGTACGGGTGTTCGGCGGGCGCCTGGCCGGTTACATCGCCCAGCCGTGGTTGAAGCAGGAAGTCTCGGTGTTCGGCTTGAGCGACACCCGTGAAGGCATGGGCGATACCACCATCGCACCGATCATTCTGTGGGACATGGGCAAGCATCTGACCCTCGGCGCCGCCCTGGAAATCACTGTGCCCACCGGTGAATACAGCGTCGACCGGCTGGCCAACACCAGCAACAATTTCTACACCTACAAACCCATGTTCTCCTTCACCTGGCTGCCGACCGACAACACCGAAGTCTCGATGAAGACCAGCTACAGTTTCAACGAGAAGAACAAGGACACCGACTACAAATCCGGGCAGATCTTTCACTTCGATTATTCGGCCAGCTACAAGATTACCGACGACATGATGCTCGGCATCAACGGCTACTACCTCAAGCAGACCACAGACGACAAACAGTTCGGCCGCACCGTGCAGTTCGCCGGGCAGGATGTGGATGACGGCGTGCGCGGCAAGGTGTTCGCAATCGGCCCGGCACTGCACTTCACCTTTCTCAAGTACGCCAGTGCGGAGATTCGCTGGGCCAAGGAATTTGACGTGGAGAACCGGCCGGAGGGGGAAATGTTGTGGGCGAAGGTGAGTATTCCGTACGCCTTCTGACCCTGCCAGATTGCGCTCAGATGCGAACAGTACTCAGACGGGCGCCCAATAAACAGACTCATCCCGCACCAGACCGTCCGTCTGAAAGCCGCTTACCCCTGTCAGATCTGACAGTAGTCAATGAACAATCAATGGGACTAAAAGGGAATCACCCGTTTTTCCCTTTCAGGCGGCGTTGCTCATGACTTCTTTCAGATTATTTCGGCTTCCCCCGCGAAGAGATTTATCCGTCACACCGTTGCAAATCTATCCGGTGTACATCGCTGACATGACTCAGCCGGTTGCGAATGGCGACGGCGGTATCAACCTGGCAACGTTCGAAAATTCCGAGGCCGGCATATTCAGTATTATCGACCCTTACCCCGGGATGGGGGCTGGCGATGAAATCGAGGTTTTCTGGAACGACAACATCATCTTCGAACTGAAAATAAAGCCCGAAGATGTCGGTAAAAGATTGTTCTTCTTTCTCCCGACCACTGAAATCGCCCCCGGTTACTCCGAGTGTTATTGCCAGGTGACCCGTTCAGGCGAACCGCTGCCGGATAATCCCTCCCCCGTATTGACGCTGTTGGTCAAATTGAATTTGCCCGCCGGCAAGGATGAGGAGCAGCATCTTCCCTGGCACTCACACCTCGACATTGTCGGGTTGCCGCAGGATGTCATCGACAATGGTGTCAGCAAAGAATGGTCGAGCAAGGGCGTGCCCATGACCATCAAGCGCTATCGAGAGATGACGGTGCGCGATGTCATCTGGGTGCGCTGGGGCAGTGTTCTTCTGACCCCGCACGTAGTAACAGAAGCCGAGGCCGACGGCACGCAAGAAATTGTCATCACCGCGTCGCCCGGTGACATCCTGACCGCCGGCGATGGCAATTCGTTGCCGATCAGGTACGAAATCCATGATGAGGTCTGGAACTGGTGCGAGAAATGGTCGAAGGAGACTACGGTTCAGGTGGATGCCGGTGCCGCTCGCCTGGATCCGGCCATTTTCGAAGATGCCGATGATCGCGAGCTCCATCTCGACCAACTGGACCATCAGGCGACCAATCTGCTGATCCGCCTCGAAATCAATAAAGAATTCACCACGGGCGACACGATAATAATCAATGTCGCCGGTGTCGGGGGCACCGGAACAGCGCCTCGCACGCTGACCGAAGAAGTCACCGTCGGCAAGCTGCCCTACATTCTCGAGTTCCCGATCCCTTTCGCATTTGTCAGTCTCTTCGCCACCGGGACGCTTGATGGCTCCTATGTACTGCACAAAAAAAGCGATGGCTCGAAGCTCTACTCCAAACGCACCTTCGTCAAAGTGATCGGCAACCCGGCGCTGTTGCCGGCGCCGATCATTGAAGAGGTTATCGGTGCCATTTTGCCCGCCGACAGCAAAACAGCGACCGTCAGACTTGCTTATCCGAGCCTTAAAGTCGGCGACTCGATCAACGTGATCTGGGAAGGCAAGAAACCAGATGGCAGCGCCTATGAGTATGAGGAAGCGTATGACGTCAGCAATAATGATGAGCAGGCAGGCTTTACGTACATCTATGTGATGAACGAGCACATTCTCCCGTTGAACAACGGCAGCCTCAAACTCTATTACCGGGTGTACAACGATGATCCTGCCGACTATGGACTCAGTGAGTCTGACTTTCTGCGGGTCGAGGTGCGCGCAGTTCCCGCCACTCTGCCGGCCCCCGATGTAGAAGAAGCAAAAGATGGCGTGATCGACCCGACGCTGGTTTATACCCAGGCTCATGTGCTGGTCAAACCGGTCAATTGGATGAAGGGCGACACGCTGACGTATCACTGGATCGGACTCTCCGCCTTCAGCTCAACCAAAGGCAGCAGACCCATCACTGAGTTGTCGATCGACAAGACCGCGCGCTTTCGGGTGGATGTCAAATACGTCTCGGCCAATATCGGCTATACGGTCACTGTCCGTTACACCCTGCTGCATGCCGCGACGGGAAAGTACAGCTATTCGGCGCCCTTCGAGGTGATGGTTGGCATCCCCGTGGGGCTTTTGCCTGCGCCTACCGTTTTACAAGCACCCAACGGTTCGCTGAACCCGATGGATGCGCTCAACGGTGTCGATATCGAGTGCAGTTATCTCAGCATGGACGAAGCACTCGACACCCTCGCTCTGAAATGGCGGGGGACGCCCGGGGCCGGCACTTCGGAGGACCTGGAACAACCCGCTGAACCTTCCGGCATCGTCACCTTTCACCTGCCCTCCTCGTTTGTGGGTGCCAACATTCGGCGCTCGGTTGACGTCAACTATGACGTACAGCGCTATGGCTTGTGGACGCCCTCCGAAGCGCTGCCGCTGGACATCCTCGACTTCCAGGATCCGGAAAACGATCTGCCCACTCCGCATGTACCTCAGGCAGACAAGGCGGTTCTGGACTTGATGGAGTTTGTCGGCGATGCGAGGGTGCTGGTGAACGTATGGCCATTTATTGCCAAGGGCCAGCGCACGTGGCTCTATGTCGAGGGCGAAACCAGCACCGGCAGCTACCGGATCGATGTACTGAGAGATCATCAAATCAGTGACCAGCAAGTGGCTGGAGGCCTCGACGAACCCTTGCTCAGAAGTGAAATCCTGAAATTGCGGCACAGTTCTCCCGCCGTGGTGAAATGCAAAGTGATTTTCGACAACAGCACGGAAGAGACCGCTGCAATCGAGTTCCCTGCCCTGCCGCTGACTATCCGCACACGTTACGACTACGTGACCCCGGCCATCACCAGAATCCTCAATCCGCAAGGCCAGGAAATTCCCGAAGCCGGATTGACCTACGACAAGCGCGTGACGATCCATGGCACGGCGACGCGCGGTGAAAAGGTCGAGATCAGGGTCAATGGTGTTCCCAAAGGCACACCGCAAGCCACGGATCTGTGGGAGTGGGAATCTCCTGCAGACGGCCTCGTCGAAGGCCTGCAAACCATTACCGTGAAAGCCTTGTACGACGCCGATGTACCGGACGGCAATCCACGCACATTTACCATCGGCATTGCCACCAAACCCAGTATCACGGCAGTCAATGACTCCAAAGGATCGGTCACGCACAACGGCATAACTTACGACAGAGAAATCACCGTTGCCGTAATGGCAGATCCCGACCAGCGTGTGCAGCTTTATGACAAAAACGCTCCCATCGGCGACCCTGTCACTCTGGATGGTGAGGGCAACGGCTCGACAAAACTATCGACGCTGGCCCTGAAATCCTACGCCATCAAGGTACGAGCCCTTTATGGTGAACAACTGGAATCCCCCGCCCACAACTTTACGGTCACCCCCCACAAGGCCGTGACGCTGACATCGGTAAGGCACTCGGGAGGCGAGTTGAGTAATGGGGGACCTACTGTCGATACGTCGGTTGTTTTGACGGGCGGGGTCACGCCTTTGTATCAAGTGCAGATTTATGATTTGGGTGCAGCCACACATATCATCGTGTCCGCCGATGCCAAAGGAATCTGGACGACCCCCTTTGCAATCGCCCTTGGTGAACATTCGGTGTACGCCAAAGCATTGAGTACCGAGCAGATCTCCACAACGCGAACATTTCGCAGAATCCATCCAATGAGCTTCAACGAAAATCCGGTCACATTGGGTGGCAAGACCTATATTTGTGCGGGCTACCCTAACCTGTTCCCCACTCCGAATTCAGGTAACTCGATATTGCGATCAGCCACCGGGGGAACAGGAACCATCACTTACAGCACCAGCAACTCAGCGGTGGCAGCAGTTGATTCCAGAGGTTTTGTCACCGCCAGGGGGAGAGGCACAGCGACTATCACGGCCAGAGACACTGCCCAGCAATCCAAAAGCTTTACCGTAACAGTGACGAACGTCATTCTCTGTTTTGGCGGTGGGAATCCCCCGGTGTCAGGATAGTTGTCGCCTCTCCGGTTTTTCCAAAAAAAGCATATCGGGGGCGGAAAGAGACTGGTCGTGCCGTACTATTCACCTGAACGCAGAGCCGCATTACTTAAGATGCTGCTTCCCCCGCTGAACCTGTCGATGGCCGAGGTTTCCCGGCGCG
>NZ_JBIUWN010000054.1:0-41480 GCF_044743485.1 Pseudomonas sp. NPDC087614
TTCTTCGACCTGCATGTGACGAACAAAAGCCAGTTGGCCGAGCAAGCGCTGCACTCAATCGGCGGGCTGTACGAAGTTGAACGGCAGGCCAAAGATATAAGTGATGAAGAACGATGGCGATTACGCCAAGAAATAGCGGTGCCCATTGCACAGAAGTTACATGAGTGGATGCTGGCTCAGCGCGACCTCGTGCCCGAGGGCTCGGCCACGACCAAGGCTCTGGATTACAGCTTGAAACGCTGGGTAGCGCTGACGCGCTACCTGGATGATGGTGCCGTGCCCATCGACAACAACCCGGTGGAGAACACGATCAGGCCATGGGCGCTTGGGCGCTCCAATTGGTTGTTCGCCGGGTCTCTGCGCAGTGGCAAACGAGCGGCAGCGATCATGAGTTTGATCCAGTCGGCACGCATGAACGGGCATGATCCGTACGCGTATCTCAAGGATGTACTGACGCGATTGCCGACGCAGAAAGCCAGTGAGATCGAGCATCTACTGCCGCATCAATGGATGCCTGGCTGATCTACGCAAGGCGTATTCCCCATACGCTTACAAATATCCATTCGACTCTTGGTGCCGCACCATACAAAACGACGCCCCTGCAGAAATGCAGGGGCTTTGTTGTTTCTGGGGTGTTTATATTTTTAGCAGCGTTTCAGCTTCAGTAGAAATAGCGCCTCTCCTCTGCACACGTCGATCTAACGCGCAGCCTCACCGGCCTTCATCTGACGTACAGACTCCAGTAAATCGTGCTGGAATTGGTCCAGTTCATCGACCATCGCTGATCTCCTCGTTCTGGTGTTTAGGAAGGGCTAAGGGCAAGTCGTAACCGACAAAACGCACGCCGCTAAATCCTGAGAAATGTGTTGTAACGACATGCCAAGCAAAGCCACTACTGGCCACGATTGCGCGCCTGCCACTCCCCAAGCTACCGTCAAACCCGTCGCTGCCAATTCAGCGACCGGGCCTGAGAACCCGCGTAAGATACAGGCGCACCAGCGCCCCACCCACAATTGCCGGCGCTTTTTTTAGTGTCCGCATTCACGTGTTATGGCGGCTGTGCGTGGGAGACCTTCGGGTCTGCCGGGTTCCTGTATCTCCGGTTTCTCAGCCTGCGCATAGCTGCCACCCTTTCGCCTGAGAACGAAAATGGCGGCTCTCATTTGATACAGGGAGTTTCACAAATGAATGTCATTGATCCATCCGTAATCCGCCGCGCTGCCACACCGGTCACCTCACTCCACGCCTTACGTACGGCAGGTGAAACGAAATGACCGACTACCTCGATTTGAAAACCCCAGGCCTTACGCACTTTTCCTTCCAGGCCAATCAGGCGCTGTTCCGCACCAATCAAGGTGTTCCAGTGATCGCCGCCCTCTCGCACGCCTCACATTTGCTTCACATCTCCAAGCTACTGACCGCCGATTCCACAGTCTCGCGCGATCCTGATCTTCACGCTTATGCCTCGCAGTATTTGCAGGAGTTGAGCAAGGCGCTGATCGACGACGTGGTGAAAGTGCTGGATGCGCCAACAGCAAGCCATTGACGAAAACCATCGATATTAAGCCCTCACTATTTCGAGGGCTTTTTTGCGTTTCAAACCTGACTGATCTCAAACACAAACGAAATCCTGCGCTGACTCGCACTCCACACATACCGCAGATGCTTGCCCTGCTTGGGAATCGACACCGCCGGGGGCCTAAACGCGGCGACACATTCATGGCCTGGCAGGCGGACGCTGTTGTAGAGCAGGCCCCAGGATTCGGACTCGCGCAGTTGCCGGGCAAATGCCTGGGACGGGCCATAGGCGTCTGGATCAGGTTGATGTAAGTCGGGAAAGCCGTGGCGAATATCGTGTAACGGTTTAACCACCCGATTAACGTAAGTCCGCATGGTCAACTCAAGGTCCGCTTCTTGGGTCGCTGCAAGAAATCGCTCCTGGTGATAACAAGTCTCGGCAATGGCCGCAGCCTGACTGCTCGCAGCGTAGTAGGCGCCGAAGGTGCCATCGGTGAAGCGGCTGCTTTTGCCGATGTGGGTGAACGCGGCCATTACCGGGGTCGAACCGGGGCCGGAGAGTCGGTCTTCGGGGCGTACGCGGGCGAGTACGCCGGCCTGTTCGATCAGCCGATCATTGGTCAGCGCTTCCAGCGCATAGGCGATTTCCAGGTCTTCGGGGTCGAGCACGTCCTCGAACAACGCAATCGGCGGGAAGCTGCTGTTGACGATCCGAAAGGCTTTCGGCCATTGCGGCTCCTCCAGCGGCGGGGGCTTCAACCGCGCACCCCGTCGAGGTAACGGCGAACATCAGCGATGTCGACCACCCTCCCCGCCAGCATGTAATCCAGCGCCGTCCGGCCATTGAATGGCGCGGCAGCATTGGGGCTGCTGATCCAGGTGTAGGCGCGTTCGCGGCTGTTGCTGAAGATGATGCTCAACGCCTTGTGAATGCCCATCAGATACGAGATGCGCTCCAGCGTGTCATGCGGCAGGCGTATGTTCGGCGGCAGGTGTTTGTACTTGTAGAACGTGGTGTTGCCGACGCCCCCCAGCAATGTGCGCTGCTGCTCGGCGTTGCAACCCCAGCGCTCCATGAGGTTGAAGAAGAACTTCAACGCAACACGCCCGGCTTCGGGGACGTCGAGTTGTTCGCGCGGGGTGAGGACTGGGGATGAGGTAGGCACGGTCGCCTCCATTGATGGGTCACATACGATCCAGCCTAGTACAGATATGGATATTTTTTATCTATTAATCCGCAAATGAATCAATTCGTCTCTTTTATCAAATCCTCGAAAGAGCCAAGAATTGTTATTCCGAGTCAGCTTTTTTTGACCTTCATCACCCCAACGTCACCAAAAACCCCGATCCTGTGTCAGCCTCCAGCCATCGGTGGAGACATCAATTCGCTACTAAACCCGCGACAACTATGCTCAGGTGCTGGAATATAGCCGGCATAAGACGCCGGACCGGCAGTCTCGTAAACAACAATACCCAGCCCACTTTAGAGGGCATTACCCATGGATAGCAGAACCTTACGCAACCTCATGCGCATCGTGCAGACCGGCTCTTTGTCGGCCGCAGCCGAGCATTCGTGCCTGACTGTGCAGGCGTTGGCCGCGCAGTTGAACAAGGTCGAAGAGCAGTTCGGTTTCCGCTTGTTTCGTCGTTCCAACAAAGGGCTGACGCTGACGCCGCAAGGCACTGAGCTGACGCCGTATATGGACAGAGTGCTGATTGCCACGCGACAGATGGAAGATAAAGTCGAGGCTCTGAAAGTGCCGGGGCAGCGTACGTTGAAGGTCGCGTTGAACAACACGTTGTCGCCGGACTTCAACCGGCGAATGATCGGGCGCCTGATTGAGGTGTTTCCCGATTATCAGATGGAGTTCAGCTACGCCGAGTCGATGGAAAACCTCAGCAAGCTGAAAAATGAGGACTTTGACCTCGCCGTGCTGATTGGCCCGCAGCGACCGGGTTTGCCGAGCATCGTCCTGCCCGAGGTGCAGGTGCAGGTGGTTGGGGCACATTGCGGTCAGGAGAATGATCCGCTGACGTTGCTGGGGGACAAGTTTCAGGTGCGTCCTGCGGAAGACTGTCCGTATTCCCACAGCTTCTTGCGTTTTCTCGACGCCGGTCTGGGCAATCACGAGAACGGACAGCGCATGGTCTACTCGTGCAGCGAAACCCTGACGCTGTCGCTCATCACGCAGATGGACGCGGTGGGCATGGTCTCGCGTGAGGCCGCGCAGAAAAACGGCCTGACGATTTTCCCCGGGTTCGAGGATTTCCTCGAGGTGCGCCTGGCGGTGAACAATCCTGAGTTGTCGAGCCAGGCGTTGAGCGATGTCGCCGCACTACCGCTACATGAACGAGCCGAGCGCAATGTACGCAGCCGTGCCAACCGCCACACTGAGAAAGAGGTTTTTGCTGAAATACGCACATAACAGCGTCGGAATCGCGGCATAGAATTCCGGGCGATCGAGCTGTAGGTGCTGATCCTTGATCAACAAGGGTGTCAGGCTGATCGCAGCGACGATCGCCACCGGCAAGTATTCCAGCGCCCGTGCAATAAACGGCGGCCAGTGCTCGGTGTTGACTTGCAGTGGCAGCGCGCGTGGCAGGAAGGTCACGGCCATCATCAGCGCGACCACCAGAATCAGGAACGCTTGGTCAGGCATACACCGACTCCGCAGCCCACAAACGTGGCGATAAACACATTAAACGGCGAGCTGCTGACCAGGCTCAGTGCACCCATGCACAGCACGGCCGCCGCGGCGGCGATGAGTTTGTTGCGGGTGTTGCACAGTGACACCAGCACGTAGAGCATCATTGCGGTCAGTGCGTAATCGAGCTGGTATTTGATCAGGTGCGCCGCGTACTGCGCGCACACCGCTCCCAACAGGCCTCCGAGCACCCACGAGGTGTGGCAAAACAGGTTGAAGCCAATCAGATACCGCACGTTCACCGGTGCGCCGGTGCCCAGTTTCACGCTGTGGAAAGCAAAGGATTCGTCGGTCAGGCCACCGGCGTAACACCAGCGCTCCATGCGACTGAGGCCCATGGCACGCAGGGCCTTGGCCATGTACACCGACATCAGCATGTGCCGTGCGTTGATCAGGAACGTGGTCAGCACAATGGTGGTCAGCGACGCACCGCTTGAGATCAACGCCAACGCCGCAAACTGCGAAGCCCCGGCATAAACAAACAAGCACATTGCCACCGGCAGCCACATGGGCAACCCGGCATTCACAGCCATCAAGCCGAATACAAACGACACCGTGAAATACCCGGCCACCACCGGACTGGCTTCGGCAAAGGTGCGCGACGGCTGATGATTGACCATCAGCGGCGCACTGCCGGACGTTTCATTCATAGGTCCCTCTCAAATGTCCGTTCGCCGTGAGGCTCGCAAAAACCCTGGGCAGTCCAGAAACGCTTGCCCGCGAGGTTAGCATCGTCGACGAACAGAAACATCCGCAACACACCGACCCGCTTCATGTCGGACGACGCCGCTTCAACCAGACGTTGACCGACGCCCTGGCTGCGATAGCACGGGCTGACGGCCAGATGGTTGATCGTGCCGCGGCTGCCGAGCATGCCGCCCAACACCGCGCCGACGATTTCGCCGGCCACGTCGAAGGCGAGATAGGCCGTGGTGGTTTTCTGGATCAACACGCCGCGCAGACATTTGGCGTCCTGCCATTCGCAGAACGACACTTCGTCGAACTGGCGGAAGAAGCGCTCCATGGGTTGCGCATCCTTGGCCGTGGCGCGTCGCAGCACCACGGGCGTCGAACACTCGACGCCGTCGATTGGGGTGATCTGATTAGCGAACAATGTCGAAAGCGGTCCCGGGCCGCGAGAAGGAAATCGCCAGAATCTGCCGGTACGCCATGGCATGGGTGTGCGTGTTGCGCGCCGGGGTCACGTAGTGGCGCATGTCGCGGTCGAGGAAGTAAGTGGTGTCGAGAATTTCCTGGTAGGTGGTCGACGCCAATTGATGCTCGTGAATGTCGTACAAACGACTTTCCGCACCCTCGACATTGTTGCGCCCCCAGAAGTGCACACCGCTGAACGGATAACCGTCGCAGTGAATCCCTTCGGGGGTAATTTCCAGTTGTTTGCCGGGTTTGATCTCGATGCGGATCTGATGGATCTGGCACTGCCAGATTTCATCGTGCAGTTCTTCCGGCAACACGCTTTTGTACACTTCGAAATCGGTGTCGATCAGGCTGCGCATCACTGGCGACTCGATGACTTCATCAGAGAAATCCTGAAAGTGGCGCACCAAACCGCCGACATAAGCGTTGTTTTCCTTGGACTGCACGTAGGCGCGATGCTCGAGTTGCTTCAGTTCGCGCGTCTTGGGGTTGTACTCAAAGTCGCTGTAACGACGGTAACGCATGCCGGCTTCGGCCTGACCGTAGTAGCTGTCAGGCTCCATGTTTTCCCAACTTTTGGTCAGTCTGACGAAGTCGGCAAAATGACCGTAGAGATTGAAGTCACCACCCTGGACGTTGACATATTTGTCGCGCCGTAGCGATTCGCCCACTTCTCTGTTCAAAACGATCATTACCAAATTCTCCGCTGCGTTGAGCGGCCTAATCTATTAGGTGGAGAATTTGCGTCCATGAGAAAGAATTTCAGGCATTTAAAGCCCTGCTTGAAACGAAGTTTGAAGTGGCTGAAAAACAACTTTCACATGACAAAAACACGGTTTTTTTCTGGTTTTCACCGGGAAACAGTCGAAAAAAAACCCCGAACCAGTCGGGGTTTTTCTCATGTTTCTTACACTGGATCAGGCATCAGAAGATGTTGATCGGGTAATCGACGAATACACGCACTTCGTTGCCGCTGACGTTGTACTCGCTGGATTTCTGCGAAACACGCAGGATCGAGCTGCGCAGTTTCACGCTCAGGTCTTTGGCCGGGCCGCTTTGCACGACGTACTTGAACTGGTTGAAGATTTCGCGCTCGGTGCCGCCTTCGCTGGTGGAGGTGGTGATGTTATCGCCACGCACATAAGCGAAGTTGTAGCTCAGACCCGGTACGCCGAAGGCGCCGAAGTCGAGGCCGTAGCCCAGTTGCCAGCTGCGTTCGTCTTCAGCGTTGAAGTCGGACCAGTAGGAGTTGGCCAGGTAGATGGTGTTGCCACCGTCGCCGACGCGACCCTGACCTTTCTGATAACCGCCGTAGGCGTAGCCCAGGTTGCTGTCGCCGGTGGAGCGCTGGTGCGCCACGGTGAACGAGTGCGGACCGGTGGCGAAAGTGGCTGCCAGGCTCCAGATCTTGTTGTCGTCACCGGTTACACCGTTTTCGCGGACATAAGAGTTGTCCAGCTTGGTGCGATAACCGTTGAAATCCAGGGTCAGGGACTGATCCTTGTCGATCGGGAACACGTAGTTGGCGTTCACGTATTGTTTCTTCAACACGTCTTCAACGTCGGATGCGTAGAGCGCCGCCTTGAACTGTTCGGTGAACTGGTAGCTACCGCCCAGTACGTTGATCGATTTCAGACCACCGCTGTCACGGCCTTCAGCGCTCTTGCGCGATTCGGCGGTGAAACGACCGGCGTTCAGCTCCAGGCCTTTGATCTCTTTGGAAGTGATCAAGGTACCGGTGTAGCTTTCCGGCAGCAGACGCGAGTTGTCGTAGTTCAACACCGGCAGGGCCGGCATCTGGTCACCGTAGGTCAGTACGGTGTTGGACACACGGAATTTGACCGCTGCACCAAACCTGGACAGATCGTCAGCCGCGTTGCCGCTGTCGCCCTGTTTGAAAAAGTCGATACCACCGGCGCCGCTGCGGCCCTTGCCGCCGTCCAGACGCAGTGCGTAAAGACCGAAGACGTCAACGCCAACACCGACGGTGCCTTGGGTGAAACCGGACGAGAACGTACCGATGGCCGCTTGGCCCCACTCGGCTTTGTCTTTGTTACCGTCTTTGTAATCACGGTTGATGTAGGCATTGCGCAGCAGCACTTTGAGGCTGCTGTCTTCTTGAAAACCCTTGGACTCGGCCTGGTCGTTAGCCATGGCCGACGTGGCGCTCAACATCCCCAGAGCGATCAGGCTGATTCGCTTGTTCAACATTTTGTTTTCCTTATTACGGGTTGAAACGCACTGTGTCGAACGGCTGAAACGGCGCTCATGCGCTCTTTTTTCACTCCGAAACAAAAAGACCCGCCCACGATAAAGTCGTGTCGGGCCTTCTTGTTATTTTTGAGTCATGGCGGTTGGCCACAGGCGTTGGGGCGAATCCTAGCCGCGCCCGGAACAATGTGTCAATTTCAAGAATCGTCTTTAAATAGGCAAAAATCGTCTAAGAAACGTAATTTTTCCGCTGACTGGTTGCTCGAAAATGCTTGCAGCCAGTGAATCGCGCGCGTATCAGGCGCAACCGTCCAGTCCACAGAGGGCTGAAGCCTCGCCAACCCCTTCGCGGCCAATGGCCTCCCCCAACCATTGGGCAAAAGCCTGCGGCTTGCCCAGCCAGGGACTGATGTCGATGAGGGTAAATTGACCGTTCTGTTCCAACGCAAAAGTCGGAAATCCCTGCCCTCCCAGTTGGGCCAGCAACCCACGACTGGCTTTTATGTGTGCCTCGGTATCAACCGATTCAACCCTGGACTGAAAGGATTCCCCGACGTATCCCATTTGCTCCGCCAGTTCCAGGAGAACGGATTGATCGGCAATTCGCCGCCCCTCCACGTAATGCGCTGTCTGCAACCGCCCGAGCATCTGCAAACCACGCGCGTCGATGGCCTCTGCGGCCAGGACGGCGGCAATCGGAGGCGTCGAATCGAAAACGGCGGTGTGATCGCGCAGCAAACCTTCGAAATACGCCTCGCCAAACGGCTGCCCGGTGTATTCGGCGATGCGCCGGTCGTGGGGCATGACGTAATTGCGCAACTGTGGCGTCACGCGCTGGCGGTTGGTGCCGCTCATCATGCCGCCCGCATGGGCGATTACCGGCAAAACGTGTTGCGCCGCTTGCACCAGCGGTTTGGCGCCGTAACACCAACCGCACAACGGGTCATAAATGTAGTGAAGGATCATCAGAGCGCTCCGGCAGGAAAGTGGGAAAAATCGATGCCGGCAGACTAGTGCTCAAGCTGTTGCAGAAAAACGCCGGAATGGCTTTCAGACTGTTTCGTGAATCGGGCGAATGGTGCAAATGATCGGGTGTATCCAGATAGACATAAATTGAAACAATCAGACTAGGGAACTTCTTCGGAATAATTAACGGAAGCAAATGCAAAGCATTACCATTCGCGCGCTCGATATTCTTCCCACCTTTCGGATGCGCTTTTCAATGCCTGCCCCGTTTCGTCTTACGCCCGTAACCCTTGGGCTTTCTGCTTTCTTGTCCAGCGGTTTTGCCTACTCGGCGACTGAACTGCCCGCCACCGCCATCAGCGCTGAAGCGCAAGCGGATGACCCGCGCGTCACCATCAGCAACACCGCGACCCGCACATCGACGCCGGTGCGCTATGTGCCGCAGGCCATCGACTCGATCAAAACCTCGAACGTCGCCCAATACGGCACCCACGACATCGGCGACGCCTTGAGTGGCATGCCCAACGTCAGCAGCAGCGCCGATACCCGCTTCGACAGTTTGCGCATTCGCGGCTTCGACGCCAGCAACGATTTCTATCTGGATGGCATTCGTGACGACAGCCAGTACAAGCGCGACCTGCACAACGTCGAACGGGTTGAAGTGCTCAAAGGCCCGGCCGCCGTGCTGTACGGCCGAGGCAGCCAAGGCGGGATCGTCAACCGGGTGAGCAAAATGCCGGTGCCCGGCCGCCGCTCGACCATCGAAGCCCAGGGCGGCAGCGAGGAACTGCGCAGTTTGTACGCCGATCTCAGCGCCGATCCGAGCGAGAACATCAGCCTGCGCCTGAACATGGGCAACATGGATGAAAACAGTTTCCGCGACGGCGTCAGCGGCAACCGTCAACTGTTCGCGCCGTCGATGAGCTGGCAACTGATACCCGACCTGAACTGGCTGGTGCAGTACGAATACAGCCGCTACAACCGCACGCCGGATCGCGGTATTCCGGGGGTCAACGGGCGTCCGGCGGAGGTGGGCCGCGACACGACTTACGGCAACGAACACGACTTCATCGACGACAAGACGCAGTCCTTGCGTTCAAAACTCACTTACGAACTCAACGACAACTGGCAACTGCGCCAGACCCTGGGTGTGTTCAAGCTCGACAGTGATTTCGACAACACCTACCTCACCGGATATACGCCTGCGACCCACAAGGTCACGCGCCAGCACTGGCAGCAGGACCTGACGACTCGCAACGTCTACAACAACCTGGAACTGGAAGGCGCGTTCGACACGTTCGGCCTGGAGCATCGCCTGCTCACGGGTATCGAAACCGGCAGTCAGCGCCGCGATCCAAAGCTGTATAACGCGGCCACCGGCCGGACGCCGGGCGCGCAAGCCGTGCCAGCGCTTGATCTGTTCAACCCCAATCGCGACCTGCGCCACACCGGCGCGATGCAGCGCTCAAGCAGTAGCCACACCGAAGTCGAAAGCCGCGCGGTGTACGTGCAGGATCAACTGCGCCTGAACGATCAGTGGCAAGTGCTCGCCGGCCTGCGCTACGACACCTTCGATATCGAGTCGACCAACAAACTCAGGAACATGTCCGAAGACCGCGACAGCCACAGCACCAGCCCGCGCGTGGGTCTGGTCTGGACGCCGCTGCACGATCATTCCTTCTACGCCTCGTGGTCCAAGACCTTCTCGCCAGTGGGCGGCGGTCTGATCGGCATCACGCCGGGCGCGGCCGGTAACAGCAACGACCTGAGCCCCGAGCTGACCAGGCAGAAAGAAATCGGCGTGAAGAGTGACTGGCTCGATGACCGTTTGAGCACCACCCTGGCGATCTATGACCTGGAGCTCTACAACCGCCGCACCACCGATCCGAACGATCCAACCCTGACCATCATGACCGGCCTGCAACGATCTCGCGGGATTGAGCTCACCGCCACCGGCAAGATCGTCGGCAACTGGTATGTGCGCGGTGGCGTTGGTGTGCAGGATGCGAAGATCGAGAAGGACAACAACGGCCTCAAAGGCAAGCGCATCAACAACGTCGCCAAGCACAACGGTAGTCTTTTCCTGACCTGGAAACCGGAGATGGGCTGGTACGGAGAAACCGGTCTGACCCTGGTTGGCCAGCGCTATGCCGATAACGCCAACACCACCGTGCTGCCAGGCTATGGCCGTTGGGATGCGCTGGTCGGCTATCGCTTCAAGGACTGGGATTTGCGCGCGGCGCTGAACAACATCACTGATCGCGAGTATTACGCGTCGGCCACCAGTCAATATCAAATCCAGCCGGGGGCGCCGCGTAGCGTGGTGATGACGGGCACCTACAGCTTCTAAATCAGCGCAAATCCCTGTGAGAGGGGGCTTGCTCCCGAAGGCGTCCTGTCAGTGTTCACACTGGATTTTGCAACGCCCATAAAAAAGCGCCGCCATCCCGGCAGCGCTTTTACCCATCGCTGTTGTTTTTCTTATCCTTGCATCACAGCCCACAACGCATCCAGTTCTGCTTCGCTGAACAGGTCAGCGGGGTAACGCTCGATCATCATCCGGCGCGGATCAGCTTCCCTGATCTGACGCGTTCCATTGGATTTCAACCAGTGCGCGACTACCTGGAGCGATTTGCCGTTGACGGCCATGGGGCGCAAAGTTCGTGCTCTGACTGTGTTCACTTCGGCGTTCATTTCGGCGCTCTCCCCCCGTTAATGAGCGGCTAAGTTATCCAAGGTTTATGACAGAACTGTTGAAGTTCTCCTCCCTCCCTAGTACTCAAGATTCAATACAAGAGCTATGCCAATGTTTCGCACTTGTCGACAAGCGGATACAAAGAAGCCCGCCGTCCAACAGGGCGGCGGGCTTCTTTGTCTATCGGGCAAGCGAATCGTCGCCCGGCTGATTGTCCAATCAACTCAAGCTGTTACGACTCAACTCACTCTTTGTGCGGCGCTGGCTGCTGTTGGGTAAGGCAGTGAATATTGCCGCCACCCAGTAACAGTTCGCGGCCCGGCACCATCACCACTTCGTGCTGCGGGAACAGGTTCTGCAGGATTTCCCTGGCCGGGCCGTCCATCGGATCGTCGAAGCTCGGCGCGATGATGCCGCCGTTGACGATCAGGAAATTCACGTAAGAACCCGCCAGACGCACGCTCGGGTTGCGCTCTTGCGTGCCGTCCACCGGATCAACGCCAGCGCACTCTTCTTCGGTGGCAAACAGCGGCCCCGGAATCGGCATTTTATGCACCGTGAACGGGCGTCCCTTGGCGTCGGTGCTGTTTTGCAGCACGTTCATCGCCGCCTGGCAGCGTGGGTAGTTCGGGTCCTGTGGATCGTCGGTCCACGCCAGCAGCACTTCGCCTGGACGCACGTAGCAGCAGAAGTTATCCACATGGCCGTCGGTTTCGTCGTTGAACAAACCGTCCGGCAGCCAGATGATTTTATCCACAGCCAGGTTGGCGCTGAGCACCGCTTCGATTTCTTCACGGCTCAGGTGCGGGTTGCGATTGCGGTTGAGCAGGCATTCTTCGGTAGTGATCAGCGTGCCTTCGCCATCGACGTGAATCGAACCGCCCTCGAGCACAAAACCTTCGGTGCGGTAACGCGGACTGCGCTCGATCTCAAGGATCTTGCCGCCGACCTGTGAGTCACGGTTCCACGGCGAGTACAAGCCGCCGTCAAAGCCGCCCCAGGCGTTGAAGTCCCAGTTCACGCCGCGCACTTCGCCGCTGTTGTTGATGACGAACGTCGGGCCGCTGTCGCGTACCCAAGCATCATCGCTGGACATCTCGACCACGCGGATATTCGGCACGTCCAGACGCGCACGGGCGTTTTCGTACTGGCCGGCAGAAACGGCCACGGTCACCGGCTCGAAACGGGCGATGGCTTTAGCCACTGCCGCGTGTGCGGCTTGCGCCGGTTTGCCGCCCAGACGCCAGTTGTCCGGGCGCTCGGGCCAGATCATCCAGGTCTGAGTCTGGGGTGCCCACTCGGCCGGCATGTGGAAGCCGTCGGCGCGCGGGGTACTTTTCAATGTGGTCATCGGGATCAGGACTCCAGGGAACCGTCGAGGGTTTTCAACGCGCCGTACAGATTCGGCCGGCGGTCACGGAATGAACCCCACGCGCTGCGAATATGTTCGAGCTCGTCGAGGTTGAAAGTGTGCACCAGAATACCTTCTTCGGTTTTATTCAGCTCCTGCACTTTTTCGCCGAACGGGTCGGCGATGAATGATGAGCCGTAAAAGGTGATGTCGTAGCCGTCTTGCTCTTCATTGCCGATGCGGTTGCTGGCAATCAGCGGCATCAGGTTGGCGCCGGCATGACCCTGCTGCACGCGCTGCCAGTGATCGCGCGACGAGATGGTTTTGTCGTGCGGCTCGCTGCCGATGGCAGTCGGGTAGAACAGGATTTCCGCGCCTTGCAACGCCATGCTCCGTGCGGCTTCCGGGAACCACTGATCCCAGCAGATGCCCACGCCGATCTTCGCGTAACGGGTGTTCCACACTTTGAAACCGGTATCGCCCGGATTGAAGTAGTACTTCTCGTGGTAGCCCGGGCCGTCCGGAATGTGGCTTTTACGATAAATCCCGAGGTTGCTGCCGTCGGCGTCGATGATCGCAATGCTGTTGAAACGCGCACGCCCGGCCAGCTCGTAGAAGCTGATCGGCAATACAACCTGCAGCTCTTTGGCGACTTTGCGGAAATGCTTGATCGCGACGTTTTCTTCAACCGTCGTGGCCAGTTGCAGATAGTCCGGGTTTGGCTTCTGGCAAAAGTACGGCGCCTCGAACAATTCCTGGATCAGGATGATCTGCGCGCCTTGGGCGGCCGCTTCGCGCACCAGCCTTTCAGCGGTTTGAAGGTTGGCTTCCAGATCCCACGAACAGGCCATCTGAGTGGCGGCGACGGTAACGATACGGCTCATGAATCATCTCCGGGCAAGGGCTTTGACGGTCGAGGATTCGACCGAAGAGAAAAAACGCGCGCACCGGACAAAAAATCGCCATGCCGGAGCAATGGCGACTTTATAGCCGATAAATATCGGCTTTAGAAGCTACAAAAATGTATTCCGTCTGATTTTAAAGACTTAATACCGATAGAAATCGAATTAAACCACCAAACGAAAGGTGTGGGCCTTGCTCGCGAAAGCAGTGTGTCAGTCACTTTGGATGTCGACTGAAGCATCGCTTTCGCGAGCAAGCCCGTTCCCACAGGGGGGGCGTGGGTTTACAAGCCTTCGGTGAGCACCCGGTCGAGCATGTCGACAAAGAAGTCCACACTGCGCCGCGGCGTCACCATCGGCGGTTTGATTTTGAGGATGTTCAGGTCATCGCCGGTCGGCTGCATGAAAATCCCCAGTTGGCGCAGACGATCACACAGCAACGCGGTCTCTTCGGTCGCGGGCTCCAGCGTCTCGCGGTTGCGGATCAACTCCAGCCCCAGGTAGAACCCCGACCCATGCACCGCGCCCACCAGCGAATGTTTATCGATCAAGGCTTCGAGCCGCGCCTTGAAGTGGCCGCCCACCACTTGGGCGTTCTCCCAGAGTTTTTCTTCCTCCATCACGTCCAGCACGGCCATGCCGATCTGGCAGCTCACCGGACTGCCACCGGCCGACGAGAAGAAGTAACCCTCAGCCTCCAGCGCCTCGGCGATTTCCCGGCGGGTGATCACCGCGCCCAGTGGCTGGCCATTGCCCATGCCTTTGGCCATGACGATGATGTCCGGTACCACGCCTTGCTCTTCAAACCCCCAAAAGAAATGGCCCATGCGCCCGTAACCGACCTGCACCTCATCGGCAATGCACACGCCACCCTGTGCGCGGACCCGCGCATACACCTGCTGCAGATACCCCGGCGGCAGCGAGATGCCACCGGCATTGCCGTACACCGGTTCGCAGATGAACCCGGCCAGTTGGCGCTTTTGCTCGGCGATTTTCGCCAAATGATGTTCGACGCTGCGCACGTAGTCGGGCGCCGAATCGAGGCCACGAAACTCGCCGCGATACATGTTCGGCGCGGTCACTGGATGCACCCAGTCCGGACGGCTTTCGAGGGCCTTGGGGTTGTCGGCAATCGAGGTCGACACCGCATCGGCGCCCACCGTCCAGCCGTGGTAGGCCTCCAGCACGCTGACCATGTCGCGACCGCCGCTGTAAGCCCACGCCAGGCGGATCGCCAGGTCATTGGCCTCGCTGCCACTGTTGACCAGAAACACCCGATCCATGCCCTCCGGCGCCAGCTTCAGCAAGCGCTCGGAAAACTCGGCGACCGCCGCATAGTTGAAGCGTGAGTTGGTATTGAGGAGCGACCATTGACGGGCAGCGACCGCCGCCATGCGCGGATTGCCGTGACCGAGCACTGCCACGTTGTTGAGCATGTCGAGATAGGAACGGCCCTGCATGTCGATCAGATGGTTGCGCCAGCCGCGCTCGATGCGCGGCGGATCGACGTAATAGTGTTTTTGTGTGCGGGCGAAACTGGCTTCGCGGCGTTCAAGCAGGGTCTTGGCGTCCAGTTCTGGCTCGGCGTCGCAGGCCAGCCCCAATAACCCCGCAGGAGACGGGCACAACGCTTGCCACGCGGCGGCGCGCGATGGCGTACAGAAGAGCGGCGCATTCAGTTGCGCACCGCGATTCAGTTGCACGATCAACGGCCCGCTGACCGCGCCCAGCACCTGACCTTTGACCAGCGCTGCGCCGCTGTGCAGCGAAGGCGTCACGCCCCACAAGCGCACGCTGAGCTGAGGGCCGTCGAGTTGCAGCACGCCATCTGCGTGCTGATGAACCACGCCGGCAAACGGCGACTCCACGGGTGTGCCAGTGGGCACGCGCAATTCGACGTGCAGCGCGAACGTGTCCGGTTCTTCAGCGCTGTCCGGCCGGGTGCGCGACAGACGGTATTGGCCATAACGGCTCGCCGCCAAACCATGGGCCGCCGCCGCGTCGTTCAACAGACGCTGATCGATGCCGTCCTGCTCCCAGTTCCCAGCCTCGAAATGCGCGCTCAACACGCCGAGGTCGATCAACGCAAATTCGCGTCCGACCAGACTCGGCAGCAACGGTACAAATCCTTCGCTGTTGATCGTCGGCAACGGCTGACCGACGGCGCTGAGAATCGCCGCTTCCATCAGTGCCAGCGGCACCGAGGTGGCCACGCGGAAGATTTCCCACTCATGGGTCAGGTTGTCGCGGCTGTAGGCGTTGCCCGGATCGATGCTGACCTGCTGCTCGCCACTGAGCACCAGCACCGCCGCCCGAGCGACGATCAACGGCCACAAGGCTTGCAGCTCTTCGTGTTGCAGCGGATTGACCGCGTGATAGGCCTGAACCGCCGGCAGAATGACAAACGGATCGCCACCGGCGTGATGCAGCAACGCCGCACAGGTCACCGACAAATCGGTGATGCGCCAGGTGCGGACCAGATCACCGAAATCGATCACCCCCTGCAACTGCCAATGACGCTGGGCGTCGCGTGCCCACACCGCGTTGTCATCGGTGATGTCCATGTGGATCGCCTGCACCGGCAGCTTGTCTGCCAGCGGCTGCAAACGGCGCTCGGCCTGTTCGGCGGCGTCGGCGATCAAGGTGCGCTGCTGATCGTCCCTGATCACTGGCAGCAAATGGCTGATCAAAGCGCTGGCATGGCGCGCGTCCCACTGCAACGTGCGTTCCAGGCCCGGATGGTCGAAGCCTGCCAGCGCCAGGTCCATCTCGCCACAAAGCCTGCCAAACCCGGCGACCACGTCATGGCCCAGGTGATCGAGATGCGTGAGCGGCTGGCCTTCGATGTAATCGAGCAGCCGCACATGCACTGCTTCACCGTCGACATCCAGCGTCAGCAAGTCCTGACCGTTATGGGCGGCAATTACTCGGGGCACGCTCACGTCACAGTGTTCGGCCAGATGTTTCAGGCCGGCGTGCTGGGCTTGTAGCTCCACGAGGGCGTAATCGCCCCGGCAGATTTTCAGGACAAACCGCCCCCGCTCAGTGTCGACGCGGTAGTTGAGGTCTTGCTGGCTGCCGAGGGCCTGCAACGTGCCGCTGAGCCCGTAGTGCTCGGCCAGCCATTGCAGGGCCTGCGCCTGCGAAACCTGCGGGCTGGGCAAACTGGCGCGATGAATCAACGTGGCGAGCGACATGAAACGACCCCTGAAATTTTATTAGGCGCCTATATCGCCACTGCAGCAGAGGATGCGCAACCCCTGATCGTGGTTATTCGAGCGCTCGCATCTGTCGGCACTTTGCGCAAGAATGTCGGCCATTCACATCTGCCTATGGAAATTCTCATGAATGTCATCACCACCGATCTGCCCGGTGTTCTGATCATCGAACCCAAGGTGTTCGGTGACGAGCGCGGTTTCTTCTACGAGAGTTTCAACGCCAAGGCGTTCCAGGACGCCACCGGTCTGGACACCCAATTCGTCCAGGACAACCACTCGCGCTCGCAAAAAGGCGTACTGCGGGGCCTGCATTACCAACTGCAAAACACCCAGGGCAAACTGGTTCGCGTCACGGTCGGTGAAGTGCTCGATGTGGCCGTGGACATCCGCCGCAGCTCGCCGCACTTCGGCAAGTCGGTAGCGGTGCGCCTGTCGGCTGAAAACCATCGTCAGCTCTGGGTGCCGGAAGGTTTCGCCCATGGTTTCGTGGTGCTGAGCGAGTTCGCCGAGTTCCTCTACAAGACCACCAACTACTACGATCCTTCTTCCGAACGCAGCATTCGCTGGGACGACCCTGCTCTGGGCATCGACTGGCAACTGGACGAGGCGCCAAAACTGTCCGCCAAGGATCAGGCAGCAGCGCTGCTCAAGGACGCTGACGTCTTTTCCTGAGGCCGGGCATAATGCGCCTGTTCACTCAGGCGCATCCGGCTTATGAAACCCTCTCTCCCTCGCAGACCCCGCTGGCGCAGCCTCGCCCTTCTGGCCCTGTGCCTGGCGCCACTGCTGTGGCCGCTGGAGCATCTGGCTGAGCGCTATTACCGCAGCGAACTGGCCGGCCAGAACCGCCAGACCCTCGACCTGTACGTCGCCAACCTGTTGGGCACCCTGCACCGCTATGAAGTGTTGCCGCAGATCCTCGGCCAACTGCCGGCCCTGCGCGCTGTGCTCGGGGCGCCAGACGATGGGGTGACCCAAGGCAACGCCAACCGCCTGTTGAAAAACATCAGTGCGCAGACCGGTGCCGAAGTCATGTACCTGATGGACACAACCGGGAAGACGCTGGCCGCGTCGAACTGGGACAAGCACGACAGCTTTGTCGGCCGTAATTTTTCCTTCCGCCCCTATTTCAGCGAAGCCATGGCCGGACGTCTCGGGCGCTTCTTCGGTCTGGGCACCACATCGGCCAAGCGCGGCTACTTTTTCGCCGCCGCCGTGCACGATGGCGAGAGAATCCTGGGGGTGCTGGTGATCAAGGTCGATCTCGATCACACCGAAAGCCTGTGGGGCAAAACCCCGGAACAATTGCTGGTGACCGACCACAACGGCGTGGTCATCCTCACGTCGCGCCCGCAATGGCGCTTCCGCTCGACCCGCGCGTTGAGCGACGCCGAACGTGCCGCCATCAGCGCGATCCAGCCCTACCCGACCCGAGAACCGCGCCCGCTTAACCTCAGCCCCACCGCCTGGCTGACCCAGACTCACGACATCGCCGAAACCGGCTGGAGCGTCAGCATCCTCGCCCCGCGCACCCTGATCGACCGCCCGGTGCGCACGGTGGTGGCCATTGGCGGCGCCACGCTGTTGGTGTTGATGCTGTTGCTCGGTCTGATGATGCAGCGCCGTCGCCACTATCTTGAGCGCATCGCGTTTGAAGCCAAGGCGCGGCGAGAACTGGAAGGTCGCGTCGCCGAACGCACCAGCGATCTGGAAGGCCTCAACCGTCGTTTGAAGCAGGAAGTGCTGGAGCGGGAAACGGCCCAGCAGGAGCTGGTACGTGCCCAGGACGATCTGGTCCAGGCCGGCAAACTGTCGGCGCTGGGCACCATGTCGGCGAGCATCAGTCACGAACTCAACCAACCCCTGGCGGCCATTCGCAGCTACGCCGAAAACGCCGAAGTGCTGCTTGATCATCAACGCACCGACGACGCACGCGGCAATCTCAAACTGATCAGCGAGCTGACCGGGCGCATGGCCTCGATCATCGCCCACTTGCGTGCCTTCGCCCGTCGCGACCGCCATGCGCCGGAAAGCGTGGCCCTGCAACCGGCGCTGGACGATGCGCTGGCCTTGCTGGCCAAACGTCGGCGCAGCATGGAGGTTGAGCTGATCCGCGACCTGCCCGCCGCCACGCTGTGGGTCGAGGCCGGGGAAACGCGCTTGCGTCAGGTGCTCGGCAACCTGTTGGCCAACGCCCTCGACGCGCTCACCGAAAAAGGCCCGCCACGCAAATTGTGGCTGAGTGCCGAATCCACCCCCGAGGGCGTCAATCTGTACATTCGCGACAACGGCCCGGGGTTCTGCATGGAAGCCCTCGGCCGCGCCAGTGAGCCCTTCTACACCACCAAGACCCGCACTCAGGGCCTGGGGCTGGGCTTGGCGATCTGTGAAACCCTGATGCGCGCCTTCGGTGGAGAACTGTCGTTCGCCAACCACAAGCAAGGTGGCGCCTTGATAACCCTGCGCCTGCGCGCCGGCGCGCCCGGGGTCAGCCTGCAACCGTCCGAGGATCGAAGTGCATGAGCATCGACAATCGCATTCAGGTGGTGTTGATCGACGACGATCCGCACCTGCGTCAGGCCCTTGGCCAGACGCTGGATCTGGCGGGGCTGAAAATCCTGCCGCTGTCCGAAGCCAAAGGTTTGGCCGCACAACTGGAGCGCGACTGGCCGGGCGTTGTCGTCAGCGACATTCGTATGCCCGGCATGGATGGTCTGGAATTGTTGAGCGAGTTGCACGCCCAGGACCCGGAATTGCCCGTGCTGCTGATCACCGGCCACGGCGACGTGCCTCTGGCGGTGCAAGCGATGCGCGCCGGCGCGTATGACTTCCTCGAAAAACCCTTCGCCAGCGACGCCCTGCTCGACAGCGTGCGCCGCGCCTTGGCCCTGCGCCGACTGGTGCTGGACAACCGCAGCCTGCGTCTGGCCCTCAGCGACCGCAACGAGTTGAGCGCGCGTCTGGTCGGCCACTCAAAACCGATGCTGCGCTTGCGTGAACAGATCGGGGCATTGGCAGCGACCAAGGCTGACGTGTTGATCCTCGGCGAAACCGGCGCCGGCAAAGAAGTCGTCGCCCGCGCGCTGCACGATTTGTCGAGCCGCCGTAACGGCCCGTTCGTGGCGATCAACGCCGGGGCATTGGCCGAGTCCGTGGTGGAAAGTGAACTGTTCGGCCACGAACCCGGCGCCTTCACCGGCGCGCAAAAACGCCGGATCGGCAAGTTCGAATTCGCCAACGGCGGCACGCTGTTCCTTGATGAAATCGAAAGCATGAGCATGGACGTGCAGGTCAAACTGCTGCGCATGTTGCAGGAGCGCGTGGTCGAGCGCCTGGGTGGCAACCAACTGATCCCGCTGGACATCCGCGTCATCGCCGCGACCAAGGAAGACCTGCGTCAGGCCGCTGATCAGGGGCGTTTCCGCGCCGACTTGTATTACCGCCTCAACGTCGCGCCGCTGCGCATCCCACCGCTGCGCGAGCGTGGCGAAGATGCTCTGGTGCTGTTCCAGCACTACGCCGATGAAGCCAGCACTCGCCACGGTTTGCCTCCTCACGAACTGCAACCGGCACACCGCGCCTTGCTGCTGCGCCACACGTGGCCCGGCAACGTGCGTGAACTGCAGAACGCCGCCGAGCGGTTCGCTCTCGGTCTTGAATTGGCACTGGATGACACCGGCGTCGAGGGCGGCGGCACGACCGTGGAAGTCATCAGCGGAGGACTCAGCGAGCAAGTGGAAAACTTCGAGAAATCGTTGATCGCCGCCGAACTGGCGCGCTCCCACAGCTCGGTACGCAGCCTTGCCGAAGCCCTCGGCGTTCCCCGCAAGACCTTGCACGACAAACTGCGCAAACACGGCTTGAGTTTTGCCGACAGTGGCGCCCAAGGAGACGAAACCGAATGAACCGTGACAGCCGCTATCTGCAATCGGTCCTGCATCACGACATTCCCCTGACCCAAGCGATGGGCCTCAAAGTGCTCGACTGGCAGGCGCAGCAGTTGCGCCTGCACTTGCCGCTGGACGCCAACGTCAACCACAAGAGCACCATGTTCGGCGGCAGCCTCTACTGCGGCGCGGTGTTGGCCGGCTGGGGCTGGTTGCATTTGCGGCTGAAGGAAGAAGGGATCGAAGACGGGCACATCGTCATTCAGGAAGGGCAGATCAGTTATCCGCTGCCAGTGACGGGGGATGCCACGGCGATCTGCCTGGCGCCGGATGCGGCGGTGTGGAAGAGGTTTGTGGCGATGTATCAGCGTTATGGCCGGGCGCGATTGACCTTGAATACGCGGATCGTCAATGCCGGCAGTGATGAGGATGCGGTGACATTCAGCGGGCAGTACGTCCTGCACCGCTAACCCGCAGGAACTCATCACGCGGTTGCGGCGAGGGAGGACTCGCCACAACGGTTCGTTCACCGCTCAGGAACGAGCGAGCTCCAGCAATTTGGAACGCCACGCGGCCTTCGCCGGCAGGGCCAGAAACGACGTATTGAGCAGCGATTCGCGCGCCGGGTAACAGAACGCCTCACCCTGCAAGTCCAGCACCTCACCGCCCGCGCCTTCGAGCACGCCTTGCGCCGCCGCCGTGTCCCATTGCGAAGTCGGCGCCAGGCGCGGATAGCAATCCGCCGCGCCTTCGGCCAACAGGCAGAACTTCAGCGAACTGCCGATATTGGCCAATTGCAGCTCACCCAGACTGGCGCTCAACCCGGCCAGCAAGCGTTCCTGCTCGGGACTCGAATGCCTGCGGCTGGCCACCACCGTGAACGCCTCACCCGGTCCCGGCACATCACGCACCTGAATCGAAACCGGCGTACCGCCCTTGTCACAACGCCAGGCACCGAGCCCGGCACCGCCGACATAGAAACGACCGTTGGTTGGCATCGACACCACGCCAAACACCACCCGACCGTTGTCGATCAGCGCAATGTTGACGGTAAATTCTTCACTGCCGCTGATGAACTCTTTGGTGCCATCGAGCGGGTCCACCAGCCACCAGCGCTGCCACCCGGCGCGTACGCCTTGCGCGATGTCGGCGTCCTCTTCGGACAATACCGGGATGCTTGGATCGAGCGCCTTCAGCCCGGCGACAATCAGGTGGTGTGCGGCCAGGTCGGCCGCCGTAACCGGCGAATCATCCGACTTGGCGGTGACTTCAACACCTGATCGCCAAAACGGCAAAATCGCCTCACCGGCCTGCAATGCCAACTCGACCACCGGCGCCATCAACGGATGGGGAAAATTCATCGACACTTCACTCATGATTGAAAGGATCCACGCTGGGTCAGCAGGTCACGGGTCAGATACAGCGCGGCCAACGCGCGGCCTTCGGAAAACTGCGGATTCATTGCCAATGCCGACAACTCGCGCAGATTGACCTTGTCGACCCGCATCAGCTCGGGCTCGTCGCCCTCAAGCCGCTCCTCGTACAGATCAGTGGCCAGCACCACTTGAATCTTCTGGCTCATGTAACCGGGCGACAGCGACAACTCGGTCAGATGTTCCAGTTGCCGCGCGCCAAAACCGGCCTCTTCCTTAAGCTCACGCTCAGCCGCCGCCAGCACATCTTCGCCCGGCTCGATCAAACCTTTGGGCAAGGACAATTCGTATTCATCAGTACCGCCGCAATACTCCTCGACCAACACCGCGTGTTCGGCGTCGAGCATGGCCACGATCATCACCGCGCCGTAACCCGCGCCCTTGCCGACCAGCCGCTCATAAGTGCGCTCCACGCCATTGGAAAAACGCAACTTCAATTCTTCGACGCAAAACAGGCGACTGGTGGCGACGATCTCGCGGGCGAGTACGGTGGGTTTCTGGCGCATGCAAAGCTCCTTGGCGTGAACGCGCTACTATAACGCGGCTTTCCCGATTGTTTACGTCGGATATCTTTCTACCGCTCGAGACGTTGCCATGCCTTCTTTACCGTGGTCTGACATCGATACCGTTCTGCTGGACATGGACGGCACGTTGCTGGATCTGCACTTCGACAACCATTTCTGGCTGGAACACCTGCCCCAGCGCTACGCCGAACTGCACGGCGTGAGCCGCGCCATGGCCGAGATGGAGTTGCAGCCGCTGTTCGAGCGACATGCCGGCCAATTGCAGTGGTATTGCCTGGATTTCTGGAGTGCCGAGCTGAAACTGTCAGTGCGTGAACTGAAACAGGAAACCGCGCACTTGATCGCCCTGCGCCCGGATGCCGATACCTTTCTGGCGGCAATAAAGCAGGCGGGAAAACGGGTGATCATGATCACCAACGCGCACCGCGATTCGTTGTCACTGAAACTGGAACGGGTCGAACTGGCGCCGTACTTCGAGCGACTGATCAGCTCGCACGATTACGGTTACCCCAAGGAGAATCCGCAGTTCTGGGACGCCTTGCAGGCCGATATCGGCTTTGATCCGGCGCGCAGCCTGTTTATCGACGACACCTTGCCGATCCTGCGCAGTGCGCGTGATTTCGGCGTGACACATTTACTGGCGGTGAAGGAACCAGACAGCCGCAAGGGGCCTAAGGACACCGCTGAGTTTGCGGCGGTCGAGGACTACCGCGATTTGCTTGCAGGGCTTTAGAGCGAGTCGCCTGCTTCGCGAGTTCAAGCCCGCTGCCACATTGGAATACGTTCCTCTGTGGGCGCGGGCTTGCTCGCGAAAGCGGCCTTGAGTCTTACTCGGGAATACGCAGCACCTGCCCCGGATAGATCTTGTCCGGGTGTGTGAGCTGAGGCTTGTTCGCCTCGAAAATCTTGTTGTACTTGTTGGCATCGCCGTACTCACGCTTGGAAATCGCGCTCAGCGTGTCACCCTTCTTGACGGTGACAAATTTCGCGGCGGTTGCAACACCACCGGTCACGGTGATCTGGTCGTCTACGCCACTGACACCGACAACGTTGCCCAGTGCGAGCAGGATTTTTTCTTTTTCTTCCTGGCTGGCCGCTTCACCCGTGGCAATGACTTTCTCGCCTTCAACCTTGACCTGAATCTTCGACGTGTCGATTCCCGTCAGCGCGTCCTGCACATGCTTGGTCAGCGCCTCGCCATTGGCTTGGGCCTTGTCCGGCGTGAGCGCATCAAGGATTTTTTCACCGGCATCTTTCAAAAAGCTGAATAGGCTCATCGTGTTTCACTCCATGGAATAAAAGGGGTCAGACGTCAAAGCCTAGACCACCTTCGCCAAATACGGTTCCACGCCGACCAATGACCCACCCCAGCCACAAGCGTTAGAATCGTCCACCCCTGCCAACACCCTTCGGAGCGAAGATGGACATCAAGCAACTGAAATTCCTCATCGCCCTCGACGAAACCCGCCACTTCGGCCAGGCCGCCGCGCGTTGCCACATCACCCAGCCGACCCTGTCGATGCGTCTGCGCAGCCTTGAAGAAGAACTCGATTTGCCGCTGGTCAACCGGGGGCAACGCTTCGAAGGCTTCACCGCGCCGGGGGAGCGCGTGCTGGCGTGGGCGCGCACGGTGCTGGCGGCTTATGACGGCTTGCAGGCGGAAGCGGCGGCCTGTCGCGGCAACCTCATCGGTACGTTGCGTTTAGGCATCGTGCCGCTGTCGAGCTTCGATCCACTGCCGCTGATACAGCGTTTGCACAGTGCGCACCCGAACCTGCGTTTCGAAATGTCGGCGTTGAGTTCCGAGCAGATCCTCGAACAGTTGGCGAACAACCGTATCGACCTTGGCGTGTCCTATCTCGATCGTCTGGATAATGAGCGTTTCGACTCCCTGGCCTTCAGCGAAACCCACATGGGCCTGCTCTACGATCAGCGCTCCTTCACCTTCGGCGAAGCGCCGTTGAGTTGGGAGGCGTTGATCGAACTGCCGTTGGGGATGCTCACCAGCGGCATGCATTTCCGCCAGTCCATCGACCACAACTTCCACAGTCGGAACCTGACCCCACAGCCGTTGTTGCAAACCGACGCCGTGCATCAATTGTTACAAGCGGTGCACGGCGGGTTTTGCTGCGCGATCATGCCGCTCGACGCCGGCCTGGAAAAACTCACCGACCACCTGCGCCTGCAACCGATCGAAAGCGCCCAGACCCTCGCCCCGCTGGGCCTGATCATGCGACGCGGCGCCCCGCGATCGGCGCTGGCAGAAGCCTGTTTCGCGCTGTATCAGAAATCACCAGTTACCTCTTGATCGACGTCATCTATCGGTAGATCGAAAGTAGCGATTAGACGCGACATCTTGCCGCGCCTAGTCTTAGCGTTGATCAATCCGTTGGTGATGCCATGAACGCCAAGCGCCCAGCCTGCGCGGCGCCTGCACTCGAAACGCCCGCGCCCGCAGCCAGCCAGACCTACAGCTACAGCGATCTGCCCCTACAGGAATCGGCCAGCACCGCGCTGGCCGAGGAAGTGGCGTTGGCGATTGCCTACAACGGCATCAGTCAGGCAGTCATGCTGGTGACGCCGACCGACCTTGAGGACTTCATCGTCGGTTTCAGCCTCGGCAGCGGCATCATCGAAGACGCCAACGACATTTATGACCTGCAACTGACCGGCGCTGGTTCTGCGCAATATGCACAGGTGACCATCGCCAACCGCGCCTTCTGGAACCTCAAGCAACAGCGGCGCCAGTTGGCCGGCACCAGTGGTTGCGGCCTGTGCGGCGTCGAAGCGGTGGAACAGGCGCTGCCTGACCTGAAGGTGTTGCCCGGCGCACCGTTGCCGCCGAGTGCATGGCTCGACGGTCTGCGCCAGCGCATCGGCGCGTTCCAGCCGCTGGGTCAGCACTGCGGTGCGGTGCATGCGGCGGTGTTCATGAATGCCAGCGGCGAGCTGCTGCTCGGTCGCGAAGACATCGGCCGGCACAACGCCCTCGACAAACTGATCGGCGGGCTGATCCGCCAGCAGATATCCACAGAAGGCGGGCTGGCGATTGTCACCAGCCGTTGCAGCCTCGAATTGATCCAGAAAGTGTTGCGCGCCGGCATCCAGACCCTGGTCAGCCTGTCCGCCCCCACGGGCCTTGCCGTGCAATGGGCCCGTCGGCACAACCTCAATCTCATCCACCTGCCGCACAAAAGTGCGCCGCGGGTGTATAGCCCCGCGATGGAGAATCAAGCGTGAGCCAACATCATCAAGCCGACCAGAAACCTGTCCCGCGCTACAAGCCCTATAAAGGCGCTGCCGGCGGCTGGGGTGCCCTGATCAGTGTGGCTCAGGCCTGGTTGACCAGCGACAACGCGCTGAAAAACCTGCGCATGATGCTCAAGACCAACCAGAACGGCGGCTTCGACTGCCCGGGTTGCGCCTGGGGTGATTCGCCGGAAAGCGGCATGGTCAAGTTCTGCGAGAACGGCGCCAAAGCGGTGAACTGGGAAGCGACCAAGCGTCGCGTGGATGCCAAGTTCTTCGCCAAACACAGCGTGACTTCTCTGCTGGAACAGAGCGATTACTGGCTTGAGTATCAGGGCCGCCTGACCGAGCCGATGGTCTACGACGCCCAGACCGATCGCTACAAACCGATCAGTTGGGACGACGCCTACGCGCTCATCGCCAAACACCTGCAAAATCTGCCAAGCCCGGATCTGGCCGAGTTCTACACCTCGGGTCGTGCGAGTAACGAAGCCGCCTACTTGTATCAGTTGTTCGTGCGCGCCTTCGGTACCAACAATTTCCCTGACTGTTCGAACATGTGCCACGAAGCCAGCGGCGTGGCGTTGGCGCAAAGTGTCGGCGTCGGCAAAGGCACCGTGACCTTCGATGACTTCGAACACGCCGACGCGATTTTCGTCTGGGGCCAGAACCCCGGCACCAACCATCCACGAATGCTCGAACCCCTGCGTGAAGCGGTGAAACGCGGCGCGCAAGTGGTGTGCATCAACCCGCTGAAAGAGCGCGGTCTGGAACGTTTCCAACACCCGCAGCACCCGATCGAAATGCTCACCAACGGCGACAAGCCGACCAACACCGCGTACTTGCGTCCGGCCTTGGGCGGTGACATGGCGGTGCTGCGCGGCATGGCCAAGTTCCTGCTGCAATGGGAGCGCGACGCGCAGAAGGCTGGCGCGCCTGCGGTGTTCGATCACGACTTCCTCAATGCACACAGCGCCAACGTGCTGGAATACCTGGGCGTTGTCGACGACACGCCGTGGGAGCAGATCGTCGAGCAGTCCGGCCTGACCCTGGTCGAGATCGAGCAAGCGGCGCGCATGTACGCCAAAGGCAAGAACGTGATCATGTGCTGGGCGATGGGCATCACCCAGCATCGTCATTCGGTGCCGACCATCCAGGAAATCGCCAACCTGATGCTGCTGCGCGGCAACATCGGCAAGCCCGGTGCAGGCCTGTGCCCGGTGCGCGGTCACAGTAACGTGCAGGGCGACCGCACGATGGGCATCAACGAGCGCCCGCCCGTGGCGTTCCTCGACTCCCTTGAGCGGCGTTTCCAGTTCAAGGTGCCGCGTGAAAACGGCCACAACGTGGTCGAGGCGATCCATGCCATGGCCGAAGGTCGCGCCAAGGTCTTTATCGGTCTGGGCGGCAACTTCGCCCAAGCCACACCGGACAGCCCGCGCACGTTCGCGGCGCTGAGCAATTGCGACCTGACCGTGCAGATCAGCACCAAACTCAACCGCAGCCATTTGGCCCACGGTAAAGACGCGCTGATCCTGCCGTGCCTGGGCCGCACCGACATCGACATCCAGACCGAAGGCCCACAAGCCGTCACCGTGGAAGACTCGTTCAGCATGGTTCACGCCTCCAACGGCCAATTGCAGCCGCTGTCGAACCAGATGCGTTCGGAACCGTCGATCATCGCCGGCATCGCTGCCGCCACGCTGGGCAGCAAACCGGTGGACTGGAACTGGCTGGTGGCCGATTACGGGCGCATTCGCGAGCTGATCGCCGACACCATCCCGAACTTCAAAGACTTCAATGAGAAGATCAAAAACCCTGGCGGCTTCTACCTCGGTAACAGCGCCGGTGCACGTAAGTGGAGCACCCCGTCGGGCCGCGCCAACTTCCGCGCCAACATGCTGCCCAAGGATCTGGTCCACGAACGCACCCGCGCCACCGGGCAACTGCCGGATCTGATCCTGCAGTCGATGCGTTCCCACGATCAGTACAACACCACGATTTATGGTCTCGACGACCGTTATCGCGGGGTGAAAGGCCAGCGCGACGTGCTGTTCGTCAATGAAGCCGACATCATTCGCCTGGGCTTCCGGCCAGGGCAGAAGGCCGACATCGTTTCGATCTGGGACGATGGTCGTGAGCGTCGGGTGAAGGGCTTTACGCTCCTGGCGTTTGATATTCCGGCCGGCCAGGCCGCCGCGTATTATCCGGAAGTGAATCCGCTGGTGCCGCTGGAAAGCACTGGGGATGGCAGCCATACGCCGACGTCGAAGTTCATTGCGATTCGCCTGGAAGCGGCGAGCGAGACCAGGTTGATCATGGCCAAGTCGGCTTGATACGGCGTCTGTTCCGGCCTCTTCGCGAGCAAGCCCATATTGGAATGCACTCCAATGCGCGGGCTTGCTTGCGAAGGCGTCGGTTCAGTCAATGCATTTCTTAAGCTCAAACACTTTTCCAGCGCCCACAAAAAAGGCCGCTTTTTCACAAAAGCGGCCAGTCCGAAGTAGCTAAAGACCGGCGAAAATCGGTTAAGTTCCGCATAAAAAACAGTAACTTGCACAATTGCATACAAGTCGTGTTATTCGTCGGATTTCGATTGTCACGCTTGTTACAGAGCCTCAGGATCGCGCCGTCATCCCTTTGAGGCTCACCTATGAAGTTCTCCTCGATTCTCTTGTTGTCCCTTGGCCTGGTCAGTGGCTTCGCGTCTGCTGGCGGCACCACCGAAGCAGGTGTGGGCGGCGCATTGGGCGGGGTTCTTGGCTCGGTCGTCGGTCAGTCGTTAGGCGGCAATACAGGTTCCACCATTGGCGCGGCCCTGGGCGGCGCGGGTGGTAGCGCCGTTGGCGCAAACAAACACAGCCGTGGCGAAGCGGCCATCGGTGGTGCGCTGGGCGCAGCCGGCGGTAACGTGGTTGGCCGCAGCGTGGGCGGCTCCACCGGCAGCTTGATTGGCGCCGCGGCGGGTGGCGGTGCCGGTGGCGCGCTGGGCAACTACATGGGCAACAAAAGCAATGACGATGATCGTCGTTATGATCGCGGTCGTGACGACCGTCGCTACTACCGCGACGACCGCCGTGGTCGCGGCCATGCCTACGGTCATCGCAAACATCACAAGTACTATCGTCACCACTAAGGCGAATGCTTGAACAAAAATCGCAGCCCTGGGGCTGCGATTTTTTTTGCGTTTTTCACACCACCAGGCTTTCCAGTGCCCCGCGCAACCCGGCAGGAATCGGCACGGGCTGATTGCTTGCCCGATCAACAAACACATGCACGAAACGCCCGGCCGCACACGCCTCGCTTTCACCGACCTTGAACACTGCCAATTCGTATTGCACCGAACTGTTGCCCAGTTTGCCCACCCGCAGACCGATCTCGATCAAGTCCGGGAAAGCGATGGAAGCGAAGTAATCACACGCCGAACTGACCACAAAGCCCACCACCTCACCGTCATGGATATCCAGCCCACCGACCTGAATCAGGTAAGTGTTCACGGCAGTGTCGAAGAAGCTGTAATAGGTGACGTTGTTGACGTGGCCGTAGGCGTCGTTGTCGTGCCAGCGCGTGGTGATGGGCTGGAAATGCCGGTAGTCGGTGCGTTGGTTCATGCGCAGTTCTCGTCTTGATCGACCTCACACTGACAGCGAGGACGAGCACTATACCTGTGGGAGCGGGCTTGCCCGCGAAGGCGCCAGCACTGGCGCCCCATCACTCAACGGTCAGCAAACCCCTTCCCCTGCGCTGCCAACTCACCGATCAACCGCGCCGGTTTCCACTGATCGCCCTGCCGTGTCTCCAGCGCCAGCAAGCGCTGATGAATATCCGCCAGCCCTTGCTGATCCGCCCAGGCCATCGGCCCGCCCTTGTCCGCCGGGAAGCCATAGCCGTTCAGATAGACCAGATCAATGTCATGCGCCGACTCGGCAATGCCTTCCTGCAAAATCTTCGCCCCTTCGTTGACCAACGCGAGCAAACACCGCTCAAGGATCTCTTGCGGGCCAATCTCACGGCGCTGGAAACCCAATGCGTCACTGACCCGCAACACCAGCGCATCGACCTCGGGATCATGCTCAGCCTGACGACTGCCCGGCTCGTAATGGTAATAACCGTTGCCGGATTTCTGACCAAACCGGCCCATCTCGCACAAGCGGTTGTCCACCTGAACTTCTGGAGCCTCCTGGCCCTTGCCGGCCAACTCACGCGCACGCCACTCCAGATCGATGCCGACCACGTCGTACATGCGAAACGGCCCCATGGCAAAACCAAAGCCCTGCAAGGCTGCGTCGACCTGCTGTGGGTAAGCCCCTTCCAGCAGCATCTTGCGTGCTTCAAGCACATACGGATGGAGCATGCGATTGCCGATAAAACCGTGGCAGTTGCCCGATACCACACTGACCTTGCCCATGCGCTCGCCCAGCGCCAGCGCGGCGTGCACCACGGCCGGTGATGTCTTCGCGCCACGGACGATTTCAAGCAGTTTCATGATGTGCGCCGGGCTGAAGAAATGAAGGCCCAGAACTTGCTCAGGGCGTCGGGTGGCGGCAGCAATCGCATCGATATCCAGCGCCGACGTATTACTCGCCAGCAGCGCCTCGGGCTTGAGCAGGCCATCGAGTTCGCGAAAGATCTTCTGCTTGAGTTCAAGGTTTTCGTACACCGCTTCGATCACCAGATCGACATTGCGGATTGCCGCGTAATCCGCCGCCGCACTGACCCGGGCGAGCCGCGCATCTGCCTCAGCCTGATCAATGCGCCCCTGACGCACGTTGTGTGCATAAGTGTCGGCCACCGTGGCGAGCGCCTGCTCAAGCATCTGTGGATTGTTGTCGACCCACTGCACCGTCACCCCAGCGTTGGCCAGGCACATGACAATGCCGCGCCCCATGGTCCCCGCACCGATCACGGCAGCCTGCTGAATATCGAATGTCTGGCTCATGTTGTTCTCTTGTTGGCGATCCATAGACGGGTCTCACCATAGTCAGCCCGCGACGGTTTTTGAAGTTTATTCCCGTGATGATCGACATTCAGCGGATGGATGCAGCCGCGCAAAGACTGTGCACTCTCCCACGGGGCGGGGCTTAATCGAGCAGGTGATTGTCAGCCCAATGGCGGACTTCAGCGTAGGGATACGCCTCCAACGCCGCATACCCGGAAATCGTCCGCGCCTTGAGCTTGGTGAACAGCGGCACACTGATCCCGCACAGAAACCGCGTCAGCCGTTCCGCCGTCGGCGCATGGCCCGTGTGCTGCTCATGCTTGTGGATAAAATCACCGCACAGTGCCGCAAAACTTTTATCCACAAGCGCAGGCAATTCCGGTGGCGCCGGCAACCGGGCAATGTGCCCATGGCACACCGAACAATGCCCGCAGCGCTCCGGGGCATTGTGATCGCCGAAGTACTCGGCCAGGCGATACCCCAGGCAACGATCGGTGGCGAACACATCCAGCATGGTGTGAATCCGCGCGACTTCGGTTTGCTCGTGGCGAGTGAAGTCATCGTGCAGTTCTGCGCTCAGAACATCGCTGTCGACGTCGCTGTGCAACAAGCTGTAGACCTCGGTCATCTGCTTGCTCTCAAGCTCGATCCAGGCCTTTTCCTGGAAGTAATCCAGCGCCTTCACCACCCGATTACGCTCGGCCGAATACTGCGTATACATCGCCTCGAAATCCACCGTAGCCCAGGTGCGCGCCCGGCTTGAGGTGTGGATGATCGCCGCGACGAAATCCCGGCGCTCGCCCTCGAAACGCTCAAGCAACGCCTCGGGTTCCAGCAAATATTTGAAACGGTATTCGGCGTAATAGGCGTAACGCGGTGCGATCAAGCCACGCAACTCCAATTGCACCAGCAAAGTCTTCAGGGGCAACGCCCGGATGTTGCTGTGATCGGCCAATGGCCCGAGCAGAAACTCCCACTGCCCTTGCGGTGCCGAAGCTTTCAATTCATCGAGTACATAACGAATGCCTTCGCGTTCCGGCGTGTCGCCGTAGACGAAGTTTTCCAGGACATTGAGGCTGTCGCGATTGGCCAGCACCAGACAGTCCGAAGGCTGCCCGTCACGTCCGGCGCGGCCGATTTCCTGGCTGTAGTTTTCGATGGATTTGGGCAGGTCGAAGTGCACCACATTGCGGATGTCGCTTTTGTCGATACCCATACCGAAGGCGATGGTCGCGACGATGCAATTGGACTGCCCGGCCATGAAGCGTTTCTGGATGCCCTCGCGCTGATCGTGGGGCAGACCGGCGTGATAGGCCTCGGCCTGAATACCGTTGCGCTCGAGGTGTTCGGCGATGTGTTCGGCGGTTTTCTGCAAAGTCACATAGACGATGCTCGGCTGGCCCGGACGCTCGGCCATCCACTCCACCAGACGCCGGCGCTTGTCCTGCCCGCGCACCGGTTCCACCAGCAAATTGAGATTGGGCCGGTAGAAACCGGTGGTCACCACATCGTCAGCGGCAATGGCAAATTTTGCCTGCATGTCGGCGATGACTTTCGGCGTGGCGGTGGCCGTCAGCAGCAAGGCTTGCGGGATGTTGAACTGGCGCTGGTAGTCCGGGAGTTTGAGGTAGTCGGGGCGAAAGTTGTGGCCCCACTCCGAGATGCAATGCGCCTCATCCACCACCAGCAAAGAGATCGGCACCTGCTGCAGGAAATTGCGGAAGCGCTCGTTTTTCAGACGCTCGACCGAAATCATCAGAATCTTCAACTCACCCGAACGGGCGCGGGCCATCACGTCACTGGCATCGTCTCGACTCTGCGCAGAATCGATGCTCCCCGCCGAAATTCCGTGGCGTTGCAGGAACGCCAATTGATCCTGCATCAGCGCCAGCAACGGCGAAACCACCAGGGTCAGATTCGGCAGCATCAGCGCCGGTAGTTGATAGCAGAGGGACTTGCCGGATCCGGTGGGAAAGATCGCCGCCGCCGAGCGCCCGGCCAGCACCGCGCTGATGGCGGCCTCTTGTCCGGGTCGAAACTGTGGATAACCAAAAACCTGTTCCAGGGTGTTGTGCATTCGCTGTCACTCCTTTGACCGCTGCCATGCCAACAGCCTAGCGGGCGATCGCAGCGAGTCGAGAAAAGGTCGGGGCCAAATCGATACGCAATGATACAGCGAAAGGCGCGGACAACTCAGGGCCCGCGAGACGGCCTGCCAAAGCCATACAACATCCAGAACTCAGGGCCGCAACACCGCCACGCGCAACTGCTCGTTCAGCATTTGCTCATGCACATCCAGGCTCTTGCTCGCCCACAGCGCATGAGCCGGGCTGATGTCTGCGGTGAACGCCGCCGCCAGTTGGCGCAGATCGGAGATGCTACGCACCTGTGGACAAAAGGGTTGCCCGTCACAGTCCTGACTGGCGTTGCGATAGGTGCTCAGCAAACGATCCCAGAGATCATTGCGCACTTGCCTGATCGACTTGAGCTGCACTTGCGGCACGCCCAGCCGTTGCTTCAAACCCGACTCGTCCAGCGCTTCGCTGGCGAGCAAGGCTTTGGCGAACATCAGCACTTCGGCGCGAGAGGCCGTGTCGACATTCGCCTGGTTGGTAAGCGCGCCTGGCCAACCGGTTCGATCCAGATGATCCAGTACCAGCGCATTGCCAATATCGGCTGCCAACGTCAAACGGTAGCCAATAGCCCACAGCAATATGATCGAGGCCATTCGTAGCCACTGCATACCTAATTCCCTTTAAGCGCGTATCAGAAGTTTGGAAACGTCCCACAGATTCTGGCGCGCACAATACAGATGTTTACCCAGAAGCGCCTGATAAAGCCGTGGGAAATTTCCTGTCTAAGGGTTTTGCCTTAAAAAGGTCATGAAAAACTGTAGGGCGAATACCCGCCCCCCCGGAAAACCCCCTACAAACGCTGTCCATCCTGGCCGTCTTGTCCCGCTGCGCAGCACCCTCCTATAGTGGCCGGCGCGACTGAACCTCGCCGTAGCGACTTCTCAAAGGACAGACTTCATCCATGAACTCACTGCATCCACCCATCAACCGCTATCGCCGCTTGAAAACTGTCTACAGCGACAATCCGGTACTGGTTATCGACACTGACGCCAGCCATGAAGACTTGCTGAATGCCGCTCAACAAAGACTGTGCGCCGCCAACAATCTGCTGGAAACGCTTTACTGCATGTGTTTTCAACAAGCGGATGTCAAAGACATCCCCAACATCGTCAATGCGCTTTACTTATTGACTCAGGATGGTTGCGAACTGCTGGAAGTGGCGAAGTTCAAAGCGAATAATAAAAACTGAAAAACAATACGCAACAAACTTGGCAACAACCCATTGCTTCACCACAAAAAACAACCGCACTAGATTGATTGCTCTTCCATTAACAGAGCAACAAACATGACGACTTTAACTGTCTTTTTTTGCGGTACCGGCTCCACCAGATTTGATACGAACAACCCGAACTACTGGAACGGCGAACTGGTTTCCACACTGGCTTCGCATCACAGCGGCCGGGAGTTTGCCGAATGGGTCATCGTCGACGGCCCGGGCACCAGCAATTTGCAGACCGATGAACTGTTTACCGAATCCGGCGATTACGCCCTGAGCGGTACGCTGTTCGGAAAAGGTTGGGAGGAGAATGTCCAACATGCCGTGAACATTATCAAAGGCCAGTGCGACTGGCAGCGTGAACAACTGACCGAAGCAGAATACAACCGACTGAAAGCTGCCGGTATTCCCATCGAAGACGTAAAAATAGAAGGCTCGTGGATGTGGCGAAAATATAACTACGGAAAGCGAAGCGTTACTCAGCAAAAGTTACAGGAACAAATCATCAAGACGTTCCGTAAGGATGGCGTCATTCCCACTCAAGTCAACCTGGTGGGATGGAGTCGTGGCGGCGTCAGTTGCCACATGTTGGCCAACGCCTTGTACGCCGACGACGCGCTGAAGAATATTCCGGTCAGGATCTTCGCCATTGACCCGGTTCCGGGTATCGGCAACTTTCAGGAACACCGGGTGAAACTCAACGCCAACGTCAAAGAATACGTCGGCTTTTATGCCCGGAACGAGCGCTCCAAAGGCTTCAGTTGCGTCATCCCGCAAACCGCCACCGGCACCAGAACCAGCGTTTTCCCAATGCCCGGCCGCCACGCCACACTGGTGGGCAACGCCGCCGTTGACGGCGACAGAGGCCCTAACGTGCTGGCCGAACCCGGCCTGATCGTCCGCCACTTCGCCGAAGTGTGCCTGCAGCGCTGGGGCACGCCGCTGAGCAAAACCCTGAACCTGAGTGACGCTGACCTGCGCCAGCACACCGACGCCATCGTGAGGGCCGCCGCGAAATACCAGGCCATGGAAAAGTGTTCGTACACCTACTTCACCGAACTGGATCAAGACGAACGGTGTGTGTCGCTGGGCAGCAAAGGTGTGCCGTTTTCAGCGGTGAAAGGTTCGATTTACACACCCGAAACCGGGCTGACGACCAGTGTGCTGGATACGGCGGCGTACAAGAATCTTGGTTGACGGTGAACCGACGAAAAAACCTACAACAATCTCCTATCTGATCTTCGTACCGATCCTACAGGTCTGGACTCCGTTGCCGCCTATCGGCGCCTGGTAGTTCAAACCTATAGTCGTGACTGTCGCTGCCAAATCAGCGGTTCGGGCTTGGTCACCCGTATGAGTTGTGCACTCGCACTCGTTGTATGCTGCTGGCGCTTTTTGTGTCGGCACGCTTTATGGCGGCTGAGTTCGGGACGCCTTCGGGCGTGCCGGTTGTGAGTGCCTCACCGGTTGACCAACCCGAACGCAGTCCGCCACCTATCCCTTGTGGTCACGGTGGGTGCGAATTCTCATGACATATTTCGAGGCCAAAAATAATGAAAACATGGAACCCGCTCACCCCTGATCGCTACCGCCCACTCGAATCCAACCTCACCGACACCAAGCCCCTGATCATCGACGCTGCAGCCAACCCGCAAGACATCCTCGAATGCGCCGTCCAGCGCCTGCGCGCCTCCAGCGACCTGCTTAAAACCCTCTACTGCCTCAGCTTCAAACAAGCCGACGTCGAAGACATCCCCCACATCACCCACGCCCTCTATCTGCTGACGCAGGATGGCTGTGACCTGCTGCAAGTCGCGCAGCAGCAAATGCTCAACTGGAAAGCGCCAGTCTGAAATTGAGGATCGAACCGCTCTTATGAACTCTGTGAGAGCTATCAAAAACTGTTATCAAACATCGGAGTAACCATGAGCAAATTCTTTGATGAGCTGACGGAAAGCATTATCGAAAAGTACTGGCAAAAACCGGGATGACCCGAGGAAGCGCTAACGTTTAAGTGGAAATATTCTAGCTATACGGACTAAAAACAGATGGAATAATGCCACTTAACTTCGTTTTTTCAGGGGTCTTACGGCAAACAGCGTCCTTCAGCTTAAGTGCTATTATTCTGGCAGTTAAGGTTTAAAAATGAAGGAATACTGCCATATGGCCAAAAAAACAGCGCCGCTCTTGCCCTCCACTGCTCGGCTTTTGGTCGACCTTGGTGAACGACTGAAGCTGGCGCGCCTACGCCGCAAATTGACGGCCAAGCAGGTCGCAGAAAGATCAGGCATGTCGCTGACAACCTTGCGCCATCTGGAGTCAGGAGGATCAGGCGTCACCATCGGGGCCTACCTGTCGGTCATGCAAGTGCTGGGGCTGGAAAAGGATATGAACAAACTGGCTGCAACCGATGAAATGGGTCGCCAATTGCAGGATGCGCAGTTAATGCCTTCAACACGATCCGCAGCCAAAAAGCCCCAGCGAGTACGAGCAGTCAGCGCGGTAAAAAAGGGCTCACCTGAACACGTCGGGACTTCAAACGTTATCGATGCCGCCACTACCACGAAAGTTCCGGCTGACTTCCCATTCAATACACACTCACTCTCCAGCCTTTTGAACAAGAAGAAAAAGGCCGACCCCCCAACAGGTGAAGAATGACGCTGATTGCTGTTTATGCAGACTGGGAATCCTTGAAAGGCGCCAGACGCTTCGGATTTCTGCATGCAAGGAAAACACGCAACACCAACGTGTTCGAATTTGAGTACGACCCGAAAGCGCTGGCAGATCCTGAGCTGAATCTCACAGCGCTAGATCCACGAATCGGACTTTTCGAAGGCCGCCAATTCCCCGGCCAACATCAGAGCCGCTTTGGCGTCTTTGCAGACTCAAGCCCTGATCGTTGGGGCCAACTGCTTATGAAACGCCGCTTGGAAAGGGACATTCGTGACGGCTTGATCCCCAAAGACAGCAAGCTGTTCGAATCCGACTACCTGCTTGGCGTGCACGACCTGTTCCGTGTCGGCGCCCTTCGCTACAAACTCAATGACGAAGGCAACTTCCTCGACGACCGCGACGGCATTGCTGCTCCACCCTTTGTCGAGCTGCGCGCGTTAGAGCAGGCAAGTCTCGCCCTGGAAAACGACAGGGACAACACAGCCAGCGAGGGCCGCGAATGGCTAAGAATGCTCATCGCACCGGGCGGCTCACTGGGCGGCGCCAGACCGAAAGCCAGCGTCGTCGACGAGTTCGGCCAACTGTGGATCGCCAAATTCCCAAGTACGAGAGATGACCACGATGTTGGTGGTTGGGAATTTGTAGTAAACGCTTTGGCGGTCAACTGTGGTCTACGTGTTGCGACCGGCATGGCCCGACGCTACGCAAGCGATCACCACTGCTTCCTGGTGAAGCGTTTCGACCGAACCGCGCGCGGCGGCCGACATCACTTCGCATCAGCCATGACCATGACCAACCGCGTCGACGGCGACGACGCCTCAACCGGCGCCAGCTATCTAGAGTTGGCGGAAGTAATCATGGAACACGGCTCGGAACCCAACACCGACCTCCGTGAACTCTGGTCGAGAATCGTCTTCAACATCCTGGTCTCCAACACCGATGATCACCTGCGAAACCATGGTTTTATTCTGGATCCTGGCCGAGGGTGGCGCTTGTCGGCAGCGTATGACATGAATCCCGTGGCGCATGCGGATGGGTTGAAGCTCAACATCACTGATTCTGACAATGCTTTGGATTTGGAGCTGGCGAGGGAAGTGGCGGAGTATTTTCGGGTTAGCGGGAGCGAAGCCGAGCAACTCATTGAAAATTACAAAGAAATAGTCAGTCAATGGCAGACGGTCGCTGGGGCACTAGGGCTGTCGAAGCGTGAACAGGACAGCATGGCACCCGCGTTCTGGTAATTAATAAAATCTAAGGTTCACCTATCGCTCTCCGAATATTCTGCACCGACGAGTGTCCGAATTTTTTCTCCTGCCAAACTACCCCCTGCGCAATTTAGACTCTACGGGATCTCCGACGAAGGTCGGAGGCCTTTTTGCTATCCAAATACTAGCAATATGACGCTTCTCCGCTAGTCTCGTAAAGAGTGGCAAATACGCGATCGGATTAATGAAAATAAAAATAACCGTATGAAAATTTAATTACCGCAAGACGCATTAGCAACGCCTTATACGTAACAAATAAGTCATGTACGACGATAAAAACAAAAAACAGGAGCAAAAAAATGACTGCTATAGCAAAGATAGTTGAGTGGGCTAATAAAACTGGTCGACCGATTTGGTGGAAACACACAGTTAGACTGCTTATAGAAAAACAAGAGCTTACAGGAGCAAATCAAGAATTAATTTATAAATTGGCTCGAAGAGAATCTGGCTTTCCAGAGTCGATCGAAGATTATGAAAATTATAATTCAAGCATCTCGGCAGAAGGTTTTGAAATAGAGGAAAAGCCAGTAACATTAAGCTCAATTGGACCTACAGAAAACATCTCAGCCTTGGAAAACACCCAAGTTTTAAAGTTCTCAAACATAGGGTTAACCGTTATCTATGGGGATAATGGTTCAGGCAAATCAAGCTACTCTAGGATCTTGAAAAATGCATGTTTGACTCGAGGTGAAAAACCCGCCGTCATAGGAAATGCTTTTACACCCTCAAAACTTAATTCAAAATGCAAAAATTTCGTTTAACGAAGGTGGATTGGCTTTTAATGACATTAACTGGACATACAAAGGCGACGAAATAACAGCTCTAAAATCAATTCGCGTATTCGATTCAAAGTCAGCATTTCACTATATAGAAAAAGAAGGGGAGTTAGACTACCGACCTGCAGGCCTTCACATACTAGACGAACTGGTTGACATGTGTAACAAAATACGAACTACAGTCGACGAAAAAATAAAACCTCTTAAAAACCCTATAGTAGTTCCTGCAGCTGAACTCTCTACAAAAGCAGGTAAATTCATAAATTCGCTTTCTGCAAAAACTTCCTCTAGCGAACTTGCTTCATCTTGCATAACTGAGCAAGAACTGCTTGACTTAAACAACATTCAAACAGAGCTTAGAACTCTTAAATCACAATCCGCTGAAGAACTTAAAAAAAACCTAATAAAAATAGTCAACTCTGCCAACCCCCTACTAAACACTTTAAAAAAAGCAAACACATTAATCTCTGAGGAGAGTTTCGCAGGCTTCGCGAAGTTTATCGAAAACCAACAAGAAACCTACGACGCATCAGAAAAACTTAGAACTAGTACGTTCGCAAACCTTCCGATTCAGAAAATTGGAAATGAGGTGTGGAAGACCTTATGGACATCGGCTAAAGCCTTTGTGATGGATGTGTCACCTGTCGGAGGTTTTCCACCGAAGGCTGGTGAGAGTTGCCCACTATGCTTACAGCCTATCGGTGATGAAGCAGGCAAAAGGCTGGATAAATTTGAAACCTATATTAAGGACGAAATACAAAAAACAGCAAATAGCGCGAAAACAGCAAAAGATCAGCGAAAAAAAGAATTAGAAACAACAGCTTTCGACCTATCAATATTTGAACAAATAATTATAGACCTTGAAAACAGAATAGTAGGATTTCGAGAAAAATATCGACCTACAACTCAAGCTACTCATCAAGAATAAAAACACTACTAGACGAAGATATCGACATTATAAGGACTAAAGCTAGTGATCTTGATGAAAGCATCGTAGCCACGCTTGAAAATCAACTAAACGAAATCAACAAAGAAGTAGCCAGCTTAGTAGATGAACAAAATATGGCTCTGCTAATCACTTCTAAAGAAACCACCGAAAAAGAATTAATTGCCAAAAAACTCGTAACAGATAACAAAGCTACAATTGAACTCGAAATAAAACGCAGAAAGACACTTGAGATTTACGAGAAGATAAGAGAACAAACCACTACGAGAAAAATCACGACCTTAAGCTCAGAAATTAGTGAAGTCTACTTAACTGCTTCACTGAAGAGCCACTTTACGGATGAGCTACGCCTCCTTGGATTCAAACACTACTCTGTTGAAGCAAATACGAGAAACGCCACTGGATCCCAACTATTTAAAATAGTACTCCCAGAGTCTACAACAGCTAGCGTCCATCAAATTGCTAGTGAAGGAGAACAAAAATGCCTTGCTCTCGCTAGCATTTTTGCAGAGCTGCGGGCAGACAACAGGGCATCGGGCGTAATTTTCGACGACCCCGTAAACTCTTTAGATCATAAGTGGCGTTTAAAAATCGCCAATCGACTCATGAAAGAGTCTCTCGTGAGGCAAGTCATAATATTTACCCACGAAATCGTGTTCCTCAAGTTTTTAATTGAGGCCGCAGAATCTGACCCTAGTTACACACTTCAAATTACCAGTCTAGACAGAAACATGACTTCGACTGGGATTGTTAGAAACTCCCCACCATGGGATGCACTCACCACGGCAAAAAGAATTAAATATCTTAACGTGCTTTATGGTGAGCTAAAAAAATCAGAAGCTAATGATACAGAGTCTGAATACAACAAACTCGCCGGGCAATTCTACGGCTTCTTAAGAGAGGCTTGGGAAAGACTAGTAGAGGAAAAACTGCTAAACAAAGTGGTAGAGCGATTTGGCCGAGGAGTACAAACGCAACGCCTAAATAAACTGAAAGATATTTGCGACGAGGATTTGGACAAAATAAGCAATGCGATGGCTAAGTGTAGCGGATTATTTAAGGGGCATGACTGCGCACCAGGTGTATATGAATCAATGCCAGCAGCAAATGAAATACTCGAAGACATCAATCTCATTAAAGATTTTGAGCAGGAGTTAACCAATATCAGAAAGAGAAATTAGTATAACTTTTTAAAACTCACAAAAAAGCCGCCCCTAAAGGGCGGCTTCTTCATTCACCACAAACCAACGCTTACAACTTAGGCCCAGCAGCCTTGATCGCGTCGCTCACTTCGAACTTCTTGAAGTTCTCGATGAACAGACCGGCCAGCGCCTTGGCAGCCTCGTCGTACGCAGCCTGGTCAGCCCAGGTGTTGCGTGGGTTGAGCAGGTTGGTTTCAACGCCCGGTACAGCCAATGGCACGTCGAGGTTGATGGTGTCCAGGTGCTCGGTGGTGGCGCCGATCAGTGCGCCGCTCTGGATAGCGGCGATCACTGCACGGGTGGTCGGGATGTTGAAGCGTTTGCCGACGCCGTAGCCACCGCCGGTCCAGCCGGTGTTGACCAGGTAGACCTTGGAGCCGAAGCCGCGGATGCGCTTGATCAGCAGCTCTGCGTATTCGCCGGCCGGGCGCGGGAAGAACGGTGCGCAGAATCAGGTGTAGAAGGTAGACTAGATGCCGCTGCCAGAACCCATATCAGACGAGCCCACAAG